>WQZT01000030.1 GCA_009780595.1 Treponema sp.
CACCGCCTGGCGCATAAACTGCGGGATAATAACTTGCGCGGCATCGACAATCAACAGGCAAAAAAAGCCGAGCGCGTACCTGTTGCGGTAATTGCGAAAGTACGGGAACACGGTGCGATATTCTTTAAGGGACGCTTTGGGTTTTTCACCTGACATACTAATCTCGTTTGGGCGGCGGGCTTTCCTGTTTTCTCTTGTCAAGTTCCAGTTTGGCTGCCCAAATTTCCACCTTTTTTCTCAGTGTTTCGGCATCCGCACGCTCCCCCAAAAGTATGTGGAGCCGTTTCAGCGCGTTGAGAAAATGTATGCTCATCTTAAAATCATCAGTGTGATTAGTCGAAAGCTCATATTTCTCGCGGTAACGGTCAGCGGCACTTTGAAGCAGCCGTTTCACAAGATTCAAATGATACATCGTCGGCTCATAGTCAGGAGAGCGGGGATCGGTATTGGCAACCGCCGCTCTCAAGTCGATAATATTTTTTGCAACCGTAGCGTAGCGGCCTTCCAGTTCAACAAACGACCACTTCCACTTTGTGTTGTCCCCATATGCGTTCTGCAAAAGATCCAACATCAGCCCAACTTTTCTGATAAGGTCGTAACGCTGCCGGGCGCTGAGCTTCCCGATTTCGGCAAGCCGCTCCTCGTACTCGGAAAACGGCGCGTCTAACAGAGAGCTGACTATTTCTTCAAGGTAAATAACCGCCTTGTACAGTGATTTTCTGCAATCGTTCAACGCCTCTTCGTTCCGCAATTTTAAGATTGAGAGGGAAACACCGCCCAGCACAATATAATTTGAAGCCAGAAAAATCATCTCGGAGACAAGCGTCAGGCGCTTAGAAGCCGCACCAGCATCATCCTTTTTGATAATGTGCAGCATCTCCTGCTCCTCTTTGAGCAGAGATTGGATTTTCGCCCGGTACGGCTTTATTTTTTCTAAGTATTGATGTCGATCTTCACTGGAAACTTTCGCCATGACGCTCTCCGCTAACGGCCTGCGCTATACTTGGCAAGCAACTCGTCGGCGTGGGCCAAGGCGGCGGAGCCTTTATCCCCGGCAAGCATTCGGGCAATTTCCTGCCGCCGCTGCTGCGAGTCCAAAAGGGAAACTCCCGTAACCGTTCTTTCCGCCGTGCCGTCATAAATCACTTTTTTTTCTACCCTGAGATGATTATCGGCTCGTACTGCGATGCTGGCAAGGTGCGTAACGCAGAAGATTTGCTTGCCCTTTCCAATCCGCGCCAAATACTCGCCGACAGAAAGGGCGACTTCCCCGCCAATTCCGGTGTCGATCTCATCGAAAACCAAAGTCGCCGCATCCGTGGATACCGCATCCGTGGATGCCGCATCCGCAGATGCCGCATTCGCAATCGCCGTGTCCGCGCTTGACGCACCGCAGAGGATTGTCTTGATCGCCAGCATCACGCGGGACAACTCGCCACCTGACGCAATCCGCGCCAGCTCCTTCAGCGGCTCGCCTTTATTGGCAGAGATCATAAACTCCACATCATCCGCGCCCCAGGGACCGATAACTATATTCGCCGTCTTTTCCGCATGTGCGGCTTTTGCACGAACCTCCGCCGAAAACACCGCGCTGGGCATTCCCAAACTGCTCAGAATTTTCGTGATGCCCGCGCCCAGCCGCTTGCCGCCTTCGGCGCGTTTGGCACTCAGAACCTGCGCTTTGGCGGCAAGCTCCTTTTCCAGCGCGCTAATTGCCGCCTTCAGTTTATCGCGGTTTTCTTCAGTTGCCGAGAGGTTTTGAATTTCCGCCTCCGCCTCCGCTTTGTAGGCAAGAATTCCCTCTTCGTCAGAGAAAAGATCGACTTGCTTGGTTTCCGCTGGGCGGTACTTTTTCTTCAGTTTGTACAGCAGGGAAAGCCGCTCTTCCACTTCCTCAAGCCGCTGCGGATCATAACTGAGCGCGTCGCGATAACTACGAAACTCCGAAGCCAAATCCTCCGCCTCGTAGTAAAGGTCTTCAATGCGTTTCAAAAGCGGCGCAAGGGAAGTGTCGATTCCCGCCGCGTTTTCCAGCGCGTGTTTCGATCGCCGCGCAAGGCTTAACAGCGCCGGATCGTCATCAAAGAGGGCGCTGGCGGCGGTGTTTGCGTGTTCACTCAACTTTTCAAAATCCCCAAGAAGCTGGGCTTCAGCCTCCAGTTCTTTTATTTCCCCGTTTTTAACCGCCGCTTTGGTGATTTCCTCCACCGCGTAGTTCAAAATCTGAAGCCGCGCATCCCGATCCCGCTCGGAGGTGAACAGCGCCTCCTGCGCCTTGCGCTTTTCCGCCAATTCGGTAAAAACGCGGTGAAACGCCGCCGCCTCGTCTTCAAGCCCGGCAAAGCGGTCAAGGTACAAACGGTGAGTTTCCTTTCGCAGCAGCGATTCATGGTTATGCTGACCGTGCAAGTCAAAAAGAAAGCCCATAAACTCGGCGAGGTCGCCACGCGTTACCGGCACATTCTGGATATAAATCGAACTTCTGCCGGATGACTTCACCGTGCGGCGAATAACGAGGCGGGAATCATCGGCGGCAATGTCGCGGGCGGAAAGCCATTCCAGCGCGTCTTTATTTTTGCCCTCGACAAACACCAGCGCAGACACGGCAGCCTCATCACAGCCAGAACGGATCACCTCGGTGTCCGCCTTCGCTCCCAGCAAAAAACTCAGAGAGCCGACAATAATCGATTTCCCCGCGCCAGTTTCCCCAGTAAGAACGGAAAACCCGCTTTCAAGGTTGAGGGTAAGGCTGTCTATCAGCGCGAAATTGCGGACACTAAGCTCTTCGAGCAAAGGGAGCCTCCTCACTACCGCCTGACCACGCGAGTTTGGTTTTCAGTGCCTTGAAAAAACTTTCGCTGCCGGATGAAACCAGCAGACTGCGGTACGGGGCTTTCTTGAGGTAGATCCGGTCGCCGCCTTTGAGTTTTTCTGAAATCTGCCCGTCTATCGTGAGAATAACCCCGCTGCGCTGCTGGTGTTCCACTTCCACCAGAAACGTTTCCCGCGCGGAAAGCACCATCGGGCGGTGCGAAAGCGTAAACGGGCAAATCGGGTTGAGGATAACCGCTTCCAGTTCAGGGTCAAGAATCGGCCCGCCAGCCGCCACCGAGTGGGCAGTCGAGCCAGTCGGCGTGGCGATGATCAGCCCGTCGCAGCGGTACGAAGCGAGGTGCGAAAAATCCGCCGCGCCATTCGCGCGGCTGTCCGCGCCGCAGCAAACATTGAGCGATATAATCTTTGCGATGCCCGACGCCGAAACCACAATATCATTCAGGCAGCGCCCTTTGAGGATTTCCTCCCCGTCGCGCTCCACCGTTATTTCAAACATCAGCCTTTGCGAAACGGCAGCTTTGCCGGAAAGCCAGTTGCTAAACTCCTGCTTCCATTCGTCGGGACTGACTCCGGCAATAAACCCGAATGTCCCCAGGTTTATCGGAAAAATCGGCACACCGTGCGGCGAAAAACTGCGTGCGGCGTATAAAACCGTTCCGTCTCCCCCCAAACATACGACAATATCGCAATCTTTTTTCTCGGTACAGAACGTTGAATTTCTATCAAACGGAAACGTATCTGTCTGTATATCCAAAGACGCCAATTCCCGTATAATTTCGTTCTTCATATCCCGTGCGCGTTTTTTTTGAGGATTGATGAACATCATTGCCCTGCGAACATTCGGCTTCTTTGAACTTTTCATCATAACGCTCCTTTGTAAATAAACCTACGGCAGGGTTACAATTAGCTTGGCAATCCTTTCGGCATCGGACATTTTTAACCGCGGATACAAGGGAAACAGGACAGTTCGCAGGGAAAGCGAATAAGCCTCCGGACAGTGCTCAGGCGGGACAATACCGCTTCCGACAAGTGTGTTTTCAAAGGCACTTTCCACAGCAATATCCTTTTTGCGGGCGTAAGCTTTGACATCCTTCACGCCAGTTTCGAGGATCAGGGAAAACGCATAGTTGTTGTATTCACAATCGGCAGTAACAAAGCGCTTGTGCCTTGTCCGCAACGCCGACTGGGTGTATAAAGCGGCAATTTCGCGGCGCTTGACAAAATTCTTCGCCGCCTCCTTAAACTGAACAACCGCGAGTGCGGCGTTCATATCGGGAAGTCCGTACTCCGCCGGCAGTTGCTCCAGGCCACGCAGCACCGATGCATCCCGGCGGTTGTGGGCGTACAGCAGCGCGCCGCCGCCGCAGGTCAGCATGTCCCGCTCTTCAAAGCCAAGTATCGTAAACACGCCAACGTTCCCCACAGGAAAATCTGAAACAGCGCGGCTTGAACCTTCGCTCTTTGAATCAGTGCTTGTGTTTGCATCGGAATCATTGGCAGCGGCGGGATTATGTGGAGCAACGGTGGCGGCATCTTCTTCTTCCGGCACAAAAGTACCGTAACTGTGAGAGCAGTCCTCGATCACGGGAATGCCCAACTCGGCAATCGCCGCCGCATCGCTAAGGTAGCCAAGATTGTGGTGCAGAACAATACACCGCACATCCAGAGCCTCGCTCTTTTCCGCGAGGGCTTTTTCCACGCTCTGGCGGCTCAGGCACGCCGAAAACGAAGGAACATCGCAGTACAGCGGGATAAGCCCAAGGTCGGCGATAACCCGCTGGTAGTAAAGCGGCGACAGCGCCGAAACCAGAACCGCCTGACCACGTTCAAGGTTCAGCGACTGAAGTGCCAAGTGCAGAGCAATGGCAGGACTTCGCAGGGCAAGACAATAATCGAACTTGATTTTTTCACGGGCAGTTTGGATGAGGAACTTCGCCTGTTCACCGGGACCTATCTTGTCTTCCACCATCGCGGTCAGCACCGCATCCATCTCTTTGCGCCTAATAGTGGGAGAGTAAACTTCGATTCTCATGAAACGAGTTACCTTCGCAACTCGGAGATTTTTTGCAGTTCTTTGGGGTTAAACAGGTTTCGGATATTCAGAATGATAAGATACCCGGCTTCCTGGCGAACTACACCCTTGATATATTCAGCCCCAATACCGCTTACCATCTGAGGCGGCGGCTGAACACTATCCTTTTCGATAGTTACAACCCGCGAAACCTTGTCGATGATAATCCCCAACTTCATCCCTTCAACATTGAGGATAATAAAAGCAGACACAAGTTCATCTTCCTCGGCTTCCGCCGCTTTTTTCAGATGAAACCGCTTGTGAAGATTGATAATCGGAATTATTTCGTTGCGAAGATGGAAAATTCCCTCTACATAAGCGGGCGAGTTTGGAATAGCCCTGACATCCTGAACCCGGACTATCTCTTTCACGTCCATTATATTAACGCCGTAAAGCTCTTCGCCAAGCTGAAAGGTAACTAATTGGTTAGATTCAGACATACGTTACTCCCTTCCACCCCCACCTAACTGGGCTAATTGAAAACATTCTCTAAATATACAGCAATTAACGAGTTCCTTCAAGGGGGCAAATCTGCCACAGGCAGATTTGCTGGGGATGGGGAAGTTCACCCATAGCGGACTTCTCCCCTACCTCCCTTACTTCGGTACGACTTCGGCGGGGATCGCGCAGTTGTAGGTTTCGCCGCCTAAAGCCGCTTTCCATTCCGCCTTTGCTTTTTCCAGCAGAGCGGGGTTTTCGATGAGGTCCAGCGCGGACATTGCCATTGCCTTTGCGGCGTGCAAAATCCCCTTGTGAACCATCTCGCTCTTGCCAAGCGCGACCCACTGCCACGAGTGCGCCTGAAAACCGGCAGGGTACATTCCCACGACAAATTGTCCGGTGGGCGCTTTCCAGCTTGCGTCTCCCACGTCGGTGGAGCCGGGCAAAACCCAGTCGGTTATGGATAGCGGGAAAATATCGTCCCACAGCGGCTTGTTTGCCATTGCTTCGATGCGTTCGGGCGCTTCGCCTTTGAACGCCTTTGCGAGCTTGGCGCGAATCATCGTCTTGTCCGTTTCGCTCAGAGCTTTGCGGTATTCCTCAGCCTGCGCGAGGTCTTTGGCGCTGAATTGCAGCGCGCCGAGTTCAACGAGGTTGTTGTGGCACAGTTCGGCAAGCGCGGGCGTAACGATGTACTCCGAACACGCGCTGTCCCACTCGATTTCCATTGTCGTGCCGGACATGAGCGCCGCACCTTTGGCAATATCGACGACGCGGTTGTAAATTTCGCGCACTTGGGCGGATTTCGGGGCGCGGATAAAGTACAACAGGCTCGCGGTTGACTGCACGACGTTGGGCGCGCCGCCGCCGACATCGGTGTAGGCGTAATGCACACGCGCTTCAGGCACGATATGCTCGCGCAGGTAGTTTACGCCAACGTTCATCAGTTCGCAGGCGTCAAGCGCGCTGCGTCCCAAGTGCGGCGTGGCAGCGGCGTGGGCGCTGATTCCCTTAAAGCGGAACCAGACTTGATAATTTGCAAGGGTGCTGAAGCCCCACGCCTGGGTTTCGTTCATCGGATGCCACGTAAAAAAAGCGTCAACACCGTCGAACGCGCCGCCGCGCGCCATGTACGCTTTCCCCGAACCGCTTTCTTCACCGGGGCAGCCGAAGTATTTAATGGTAGCTTTCGCGCCTGATTTCTCAAGGTAAGCTTTCAGCGCCGCAACCGCCCCGGCGCTTCCCGCGCCCAGTGCCTGATGTCCGCAGCCCTGCCCCGCACCGCCTTCGACGCAGCTCTTTTTTTCAAGCGACTGCGAAACCTGGCTCATTGTCGGGAGCGCGTCGTACTCGCCGAGAATGCCGATTACCGGGCCGCTGTTCCCGTACGTTGCAATAAACGCATCGTCCATTCCGCACATTCCGCGCTGAATGGAAAATCCCTCGCCTTTGAGGTAATTGCACAGCAAATCCGCCGACTTCGGCAGCTTGAAGCGCACTTCGGGAAAATCCCAGAGGGAATCGTTAATGGCGCAAATATCCTTCGCCTTTGAATCGACAACGTTAATCAACTGTTGTTTATTCGCGTTCATGGTTTACTCCTTTTTCGCGACGGGTTTTTGCGGCAGCAAGCCCTTTTTATACAGGATACGAGCCGCAAACACAGACGCGATCATAATTACCGGCAAAAGGTAGCTTTGGTTTCTTTGCAACGTACCAACGCCGAGTATCAAGGACAGCGCAATGGAAATGGCAAACGGCGTTGCCGCAAGTTTCGGGCTTTTCAGCACGAAGGGAATGACAACCGCACCGAGCAGCGCTGGCATAATGTTGGCAAAGCCGGGAGCCAGCACCGGGTTTGATAGAATCGGCGTCAGATACCTGCCGATAAAGAGCATCCCGAGGAAAATAATCGTAAGGGTAACAAGGCTTGACATCCCGATGCTGAGCATTGAAATGATGTCCCCTTTGCGGCTGCCCGGTTCAACCTGGGCAAGTTTCATTCCGGCAATGGCGCTTGGCAACCGCATATTCATAATGTTTCCGGTTATCGAGCTTAAATACACGCCGCCTGCGCCGATAATGGCGTAGTACGAAATGTTTTCGATAACCGCCATCGGAATAAACAAGGTCATCAGTCCGCCGAGAACTGCCATCACTTCGCTCAAAGAAACTTGAATTGAATAAATCGAAGTTATCACGATTGGCACGGAAAACATCAACGCCAAAACGATAATACTGCTGTAGCGCCCCAACGTGTTTATTTCCCTGTCAAACCGCAAATCCTCAGGTGTGTCGGTTGATTGTACGGTATTTTTGCTTGTATCACTCATTGTTTGCTCCTTAAAAGTTTATTGCTGGATATGGGTAAAAAGTATTGACATTGCCATACCAACCAGGAGGCTGATGGGCAACGAAAATTCGTCGATGGCTTTGATTTTGGTAACTTTCGCGATTTTTCCGCAGAGCACAACCATAATCGCCGCAGAGACGAACGCGACAATCGCGGTGGGATTTTTAAAATTGGTAATATGCGGCGTGGACAGCAATGAGAGCATTCCGATAAACAGCGCGGCGGAAACCACCGGCACGAATGTATTATTGGAAGCTTTTGCTTTTTTGGAGAACTTGTCAAGCGATTTCATAAAGAAAATATTAAATACAATACCCCAAATAATGCCGGCGGTCAGAACCCACATTGCAACGGCAAAAATATTTAAATTAAAAGCAGGGTCGGTAATGCCTGAAAGCCCGAAGTGCTGCGCCACCATGCTGGCTGCCATATTTTCGTACACTGGCGAACCGACAACGGAAAAGCGATACCACGTAAAGTATTTTCCAAAGGAGACGGTAAACACCATAAGAAAAATCAGAATTGGCAATGAAGGGATGATAGAAAAAATCGCGCTGTTGAGCATCGCTTTTTTCATCACTTCAGTTTCAATGCCTATTTCCGTTCCGCGCCGCCACGATTTGCGAATAAACAAAACGCTCTGCACGGCGATACCGATGACGACTAACGCGGCAAGAAAAAACATCCAGCCGCCGTTCGCTACTACAAGATGATCCATAAGAACTCCTCCATGTGAAAACTGCTCGTTTGGTTTTGTTTTCCAAACACAAGATACTAATATACCTTCTGGAAAACGACTTGTCAATTAAAATTGTGTGCGCGGGTTGTTCAGCACCTCCCAATGGGGCGCGGACAGACTGTGGGCGTTTCTCATTGAAACTTGTTTCTCATGTTCTATCAGGAGGTTATTTATGAACAACAGCAAAAAATACAATGTAAAATACATTGTACACCGCGCACTGCTTGCCGCAGCTGTAGTTGTTGGGTTGGGTTTTGCAGCTTGCAAACCCCCTTCGGATCCGAATACTGGTGAAAATGGACAGGGCGCTGTTTTCCACACAGTGCGCTTTCATTCGCAGAACGGCGTAAACGCTCGAGACGTTTTGGTAAAGAGCGGGAAAACTGCGAAGCAACCAGCGAATCCTGCGAAAGCCGGGCATTTCTTTGACGGCTGGTATATCAACGCTGTTGAAAAAAGCACTGAGCCGTTTAATTTTAGCACGCCGATTACTGCTGACATTACTCTGTATGCACACTGGACACAAGGGGTAACGCTCAGCTTTGACAGCGACAAGGGGAGCACGGTTGATGATGTGCTTGTGCGCCCGAATGCAACTGCGAAAAAGCCGCACGATCCAACGAAGGACAATTTTGACTTTGACGGATGGTTTTCTAATGAGGCACGTACTGATGAGTACAATTTTAGCACACCAGTAACCGTAAATATTACCCTGTATGCAAAATGGGTTGCGGCTTTCATGGTGAGATTTGTTGATGCCCTCGATGAAAGCAAGATTGACAAACAGCCTGTGCGCCCAGGTAAGCATGCGACTGAGCCATCACAGAAGCCGAGTAAAAATGGTTATGACTTTGCCGGATGGTTTACCGAGGAAACAGGCGGCGTGATGTTTGACTTCAGCGCACTGACAACAAACGATACAGACGTACACGCGCAGTGGGACATCAAGCGGTTTAAGGTAAGTTTCAATACTCATGGTGGAACGCCCGCTACTATTTCTGAACAAACTATTGGTTGGGGCGGTAACGCGACAGAGCCGCCTACTAAGCCAACGAAAGGCGCCAGCTATATCTTTCGCGGCTGGTATACCGAAGAAGAAAGCGGCGTTGAGTTTATATTTAACGATACTCCGATAAAGGACAACATCACGTTGCATGCTCAGTGGAGGGACAATGAGTTAACGGTGAGCTTTGCGATGAACGGCGGAACACCACAGGTGCAGCCGAAAAAAGTTAGGTATGGCGAGAAAGCCAGCCAGCCACCACAAAATTTTACCAAGCCAAATCACGACTTTGGCGGATGGTTTAGTGATGCAGCATGTACCGTACCGTATGGTTTTAACGAACTTGTAACTGATACCATCACCTTGTATGCTAGGTGGAATATCCACACGTTTACGGTGAGTTTTCATACTGACGGTGGAAGCATAATTACTCCACAAACTATCAACCATAATGAGAAGGTACTAAAGCCAACATCTGATCCGACAAAAGCTGGACACGATTTTGCTGGCTGGTTTATCGAAAAAGAAGGCGGTGCTCCGTTTAACTTTGATACACCGATAACAAAAAACACTGATATATATGCTCGCTGGATAATCAAAACGTTTACGGTGAGCTTTGAGATGGGTGGCGGAATGCCACAGGAACATCCGCAAACGATGGAGTGGGGAAAAACGGCGCGATCCCCAGTGGGAGAACCGAAAAAAACAGGCTACGAGTTTTTAGGATGGTTTAACGCAGCATCAGGCGGATAGATATTTACGTTTACAACACCGATAGAAAAAAACACCACGCTGTACGCTCGGTGGAAGCCGATTTCCTACAACATCACCGTTAAAGATGGTACTGACGGCGCAGGGAATGTGGCAGATAAAGCTACGGCAATCATAAATGATATCGTAAAACTAACACTGGGAACGCCCCATGACGGTTATGCGTTTGACATGTGGGTGGTTACAAAGCCAAGCGGATTGGAGATTGGCGCAGGTAACACGTTTGCAATGCCCGCTTCAGATGTGGAAGTAATGGCACGGTGGAAAGCGATTGACTATACCATCACGGTACATCAGGGCGGCGGCTCAGGCTCAACGGCAAGCAAAGGCACGGCATTTGCCGGAGATCCGATAACCCTGACGCCCGGAAATCGCGCTGACGATGATTTTGCCGGGTGGGCGGTCGTTCCTGCAAACGTGTCGATTGACGCGAACCATACGTTTACAATACCCGCTTCGCATGTGGAAATAACAGCGAATTGGCATGTGAAGCCTTCTGGCGTTACAATAACGTCCACTCACATACTTACGGCGCAGGGGATGGCGCTTGCGTTTGACACCAACGTAACGCCGCAGCACATAACGTGGAGCGTTGCCGGAAACGACAAGGCGAGCTTTTCAGGCAATGTCCTGAACGTGGCGGCTGACGCCAAACCCGGCGCGACAATTACGGTAACCGTTACCGTGAACGGGTATCCACAACTCAACGACGAAAGAACCCTTACGATATTGCGGTCGACAGC
>WQZT01000031.1 GCA_009780595.1 Treponema sp.
CTCCTTGCGGAGGAAGGTTCTCCCGTCGAGTTCGAAAATTACATGCGGGAGCTGGTAGGGCAGTTCGGGATATACAACAGTATCATCATTCTGAACTCTCGGGGAACTATCATTGCCAGCACTTCCGGCAGCACTGGCGGAGAGCGTGCGGATCGGGATTATTTCCGATCGAGCATTGCGGGGCGGTCATTCATTTCACAGGTTGAAGTAAGCCGTCAGACTGGAGCATTGTCGCTCTTTGCTTCCATTCCAATACGCAACCATGCCGGAGAGATTTTCGGCGTGGCGATGACTTCGATAAAGGTGGAAGCACTCAACCAGATGTACGTTGTTCCGGTAAACCTGCTGGGAGACAAAGGCTATGCGATGCTCGTTAACGGTGCAGGAATGGTCATTGGGCACAGGAATAACGAACTGCTCGGCAGCTCGGTGTCTGACGAAATCCGGCAGCAACTGGCGTCCGTGCAGGAAAGTTCCAGCTTCCAGGCTGAAGTCGACGGACGGGACTCAATGTTCTTTGTCCAGAAGAGCAAGTACACCGATTGGTATTCAATCGTGGTCTGTCCCATCGATGACTTCTACACAGCAACAACCCGGCTTTTGGAAATCAACCTTATCCTCGGGGGTTTGGTTATTATTATCCTTGGTATTGCAATTTCCTTTATCATCTTAAAGACGACCAAACCAATTTCCAATGTCGCAAATACGCTCAAAGATATTTCTCAAGGGGAAGGCAACCTGACTGGTGTCATCCCGGAAAATGGCAACGATGAAATATCCCGTATGTCCCACTACTTTAACGAAACAACCAAAAAGATTCGGGGAATGATTATCAGCATCATAGGCGAGACTCGTGCCTTGTCGGAAACTGGTAGCGATTTGGCTGACGACATGACGCAGACTAAATCGGCAATGAACGATATTTATTCCAACATCGTGGGTATCAAGTCGAGAATGATCAATCAGAGCGCCAGCGTTGCCGAAACGAATGCGACGATGGAACAGATTACTGGCAATATTAACAAGCTCAACAACTATGTAGAAAAGCAGGCTTCCAGCGTATCGCTCTCCTCTTCGGCTATTCAGCAGATGCTCTCCAATGTAGAGATGGTTACCCAGACTCTTGTGAAGAACGGTGAAAATGTTGGGGAGCTGACTGGCGCATCGGAGGTTGGCCGTGCGGGGCTTCTGAACGTTGTTTCCGACATTAGGGAAATCGCCAAGGAGTCCGAAGGGCTTCTGGAGATCAATGCAGTGATGGAAAATATCGCCAGCCAGACCAATCTTCTTTCGATGAATGCCGCAATCGAGGCCGCCCATGCGGGAGAGACTGGCAGAGGCTTTGCCGTGGTCGCCGGAGAGATACGCAAGCTTGCCGAGAGCTCAAGCGCACAGTCCAAGATGATCAGCGATGTTCTGAAAAAGATCAAAGGCTCTATCGACAAGATAACGTCATCCACCGATAAAGTATTGCAGAACTTCGAGGCGATAGATTCCAAAGTCAAGACTGTCGCTGAACAGGAAGAGAATATCCGGCATGCGATGGAAGAGCAGAACGAAGGGAACAAGCAGATTCTGGAGGCAATAGTCAGCGTCAACGAGACGACTCAGATGGTAAAGAATGTTACCCAAGAGATGCTTGTCGGAGCTAAAGAAGTGATTGAGGAAGCTGGCTCTCTGGAAAAAGCCACTGCCGAAATTACGAACGGCGTCAACGAAATGTCCTCCGGAGCTGAACATATTAACACGGCGATGGGACGGGTTAACGATTTGAGCCTGCGGAACCGGGGATATATAGAAACCCTGATGACGGAAGTTTCCCGATTTAAGGTTTGATGAGTTGTCAAAAAGCCCCGGATTATATTTTCTGTTCATCTTGTGTATGATTGCTACATTATGAACGTTCAGAATATTTTATTTTCTCTGCCCGGAATTATTATCGGTCTGACCGTACACGAGTTCTGCCACGCAATGGCGGCGTATAAGCTGGGGGACAGCACCGCCAAAAGTCAGGGGCGCATAACCATCAACCCGCTCCGGCACATCGACCCCATCGGATTTCTGTTTATTATTTTTGCGGGCTTCGGCTGGGCGAGACCGGTTCAGTTTAACCCGTACAATCTGCGACACCTCAGGCGGGACAAAGCCATCATCGCCGCAGCGGGGCCGCTGTCGAACTTTGCGCTGGCGCTTATTTTTATCGGCATCGTTCGTCTTTGGCTAATGCTCGCCCAGTCGCCCACCATCGCCCCTGCCGCGCTGGATATTGTGCGTTCGGGCGTTTCTCTCAGGATTATTCAAACGTTCATCCGGGCGGCGGTAATAAACTTCGGGCTGTTTGTGTTTAACCTGTTTCCCATCCCGCCATTAGACGGCAGTCACATTGCCTTTTCCGGCCTGAACATCTCAATGGAAATCCAGCAGCGCATTATGAAGATTGCCATGCCCCTGCTTTTCATTATTATCATTATTCAGAACCAGACAAACATCACGATACTCCCCATTCGCCCAATTGTTTTTGCATTGCTGCACTTTTTCCTGCCGCAGCTTTCGTGATGGGCTAAGAAATTATATTCAGAAAAGCAGAAAGATTTTTGGTCTATATCTGCATTTCCACTTTTTCTCCGTTATGGTAAGCACTGTTTCCACCCCATCCGGCAATCACCCTCTCCCGCCCCGCAAGGTCTTTCCGCACTTCAACGCTGCCAAGCCCGCTCCCCGCAAGCAAATCCCGAATAGCTGGCATCTGGCGGGGAGCGGCCTCCAACAGGAGAACGCCGCCGGGTTTCAGATGTTCGCCCGCTTGCGAGATAATCACGCGGATGAGGGCAAGCCCGTCATCGCCGCCGTCAAGGGCAAGCGGCGGCTCGCGGCGGACTTCCGGCGGCAGTGTCAGCATTTCGCTCGAAGTGATGTAAGGCGGGTTGGAAACGATAATGTCAAACTGACCGCGAATATTTTTGAAAAGGTCGCTGTGGATAAAGCGAACGCCGTTTTCACCGCCCGCTTCCCCGCCGCCCAAAAGCCGCCGGGCGTTTAGTGCCGCCATTTCCAGCGCCGCGGGGGAAATGTCCGAGGCAGTAACATCGAGAAAACGCCGCTCGTTTTTCAGAGAAATTGCCACCGCACCGGAACCGGTGCAGAGGTCGAGCAGGGAAATGCCGTTCCCGCTATTGCCGCTCTCGCCGCCGCCCGCCCGCCACCGCACATCGACAAAATCCAAAGCCGCCTCGACAAGCGTTTCCGTGTCAGGGCGGGGAACAAGCACGGCGGGGTTAACGGCAAACTCAAGCGCGCGAAATTCCTTGCGGCCAAGAATGTACGCCGTACACTCGCCGCCACGCCGCCGCTGTATCAACGACAAAAACCGCTGCCCATCCGCCTCGCTCACAGGATCGTCAGAGTGCGCCAGCAAATCTGTCCGGCGCTTACCGAGAACTTCGCCCAACAGTAACGCCGCATCCAGCGCCGCCGTGTCAATCGACGCCAGCGGAGGCGCCGTTTCAAGCAAACGCCGCCCTTCCAGCAACGTTTCCCGAATCGTCAAAGCTTGACTCACGTGCTCACGGTTCCGCGGCGCAATCACGAAGATGTTGCGCGGAGAAGTTCTTCACGGGCGGAAAGCTTGAGCGTATCAAACAGCTCTTCCACATCGCCTTGCATCACGAGATCGAGCTTGTAAAGCGTAAGATTAACGCGGTGATCAGTCAGACGGTTTTGCGGGAAGTTGTACGTCCGAATTCGCTCGGAGCGGTCGCCTGAACCAACCTGATTTCTGCGGGCTTCGGAACGCTGCGCGGCGGCTTTCGCTTCTTCCATCTCGTAAATCCTGGCACGGAGAATCCGCATCGCCTTCGCCTTGTTTTTTATCTGGCTCTTTTCGTCTTGGCAGTGAACCGTTACACCAGTGGGCAAATGTGTAATCCGCACCGCCGAGTCGGTCGTGTTGACACTCTGCCCGCCGGGACCACCCGCCCGCATCACGTCGATGCGAAGGTCTTCCGTGCGAATATCAATCTCCGTCTCATCAGCCTCCGGCAACACCGCCACCGTTACCGCCGAAGTATGAATACGGCCGGACGCTTCCGTAGACGGCACACGCTGAACCCGGTGAACCCCCGATTCGTAGCGCAGATTTTCGTACACGTTTTTCCCGTTTACCGAAAAAACAATTTCCTTAAAACCGCCAAGCTCCGTTTCGTTGGAACTCATAATTTCAAACTTCCAGTTTTTCGTCTCCGCAAAACGCGAATACATTCGAAAAAGGTCGGAGACAAACAGCGCCGCTTCCTCCCCGCCAGTACCCGCGCGGATTTCCATAATAATGTTTTTTTCATCGAGCGGGTCGCGGGGAACAAGCATCAACTTCAGTGCATCGTCCGCCTGTTTTATCTGCCCCTCAAGCTCGCGGATTTCCTCTTTAGCAAGTTCCTTCAGCTCAGGGTCTTTTTCATCCTGCACCAGCGCCTTCACATCATCAAACTGCTTTGAAAGCCGCGCCACTTCCTCGTAAGCAGCGGCAATTTCACCAAGATGCGAATATTCCTTCATTACCTCGCGGTATCTATTCGTGTCCCTCGCAAGCTCCGGATCCTGCACCAGTTCGCATAACTCCTGGTGCCGTTTGAGCAGGGAATCCAGCCGTTCATTCACTCGGGTTTCTCCTGAAACAGCGGGCAAGAATACACCACCAATTTCATAGGGTTGCCGGACTGCGAGAAAGCGTCAATGGACTGCGAAAGCGTGTCCTGAACCCGGCACGTACCAGCGGAGGCAGACAGCGGACAGGCACCGTTGCCGCGGGGATTTATCTCTACGATCATTTTTTTATTATACCGAAAACAAAGCCAAACGCATAGGGCTGACAGCCACGGAAATTAGTTTAGAAGCCATCTTCTAGTATACGGAAGTTGGCATAGGTGCAACTATGATTGCAACCATGATATGGTAGAAATAGTCACGCTATTCTTACCCATAGCGTATGAAAAGTAGCCGCTTCAAACCATGGTGCCAGATGCTATGATTCAAATTGAAGGGAAAGATTGGTATCCAGATCCGACAGGATCAGGGAGCCGGCAGCAGGTTGAACGGTGCCGTGAGAACGCGCGATAAACGCTGTGATCCTCGAGCGCCAGATTAATCTCAGCCGGACTTTAGTCCGCGGACCGCCATAAAGCAAAGTGATGCTATCCTCCGGCGCAAAAAGCGCTCGGAAGGCAGACATCGAATAGGAAGACGGTGCAACCAATCGTCCGACATCGCTCCCGATCCTTATTTTATAGTAAGGAGCGGAAACATGGAAGAACAGAAAAGAAGGTACGTAGGGATTGACCTTGGAAAACTGGAATACACTATAGCAATCATCGGCGAGGACAAGAAGATGAGCGTCCGTCAGAGACAACGAGCGTCCACGGTCGCCAGGCACTGTATAAACAATTACAGGCGGGCGACAAAGTGGCGCTGGAAGTAGGGAATCTGGCGTTTCTCATGTGGCGCGGGAAATAATGGAACGGAAAGGCTGCCAGGTACGGGTGCTGAACCCCGCGAAACTGCCATTCATCTGGGACGCGCCGACGAAAACCGATAAGGAAGACGCGCGGAAGCTGGCCCACCTTATCGAAGAACGGCGAGACGAACGGCTGCCGTTGGTGCCGCTGCCGAGCGAATAAGAACTTCAAAGGCGGAAAATACTGGCCTACTACGGGAGGGAAATGCGAAACCGAACTAGGTATCTGAATACGCTGCACGGGCTATTCGTGCATCAGGGGCATACGACGATAGTGAAAAAGGATATTGCCACGGCGGAGCGGAGGCAGGAAGTGGTCAAAGCATTTACCTGCCTTGAACTGCAAGAAGCGCAATGGATATTGCAGTATTTGGAGTTGCACGAGCGGCGGCTCAAAGAGTTGAAAGTGAACATACAAAAAGAAGCGCAAGAGGATGAAGGCATGAAGGTATTGCAGACGATACCCGGGTAGGGCCGGTAGTGGCGTACGCTTTCACAGTGCATGTTGGGGACGGCAGCCGGTTCAGCAAAAGGGCGCAAGTAAGCAATTACATCGGGTTTGTCCCCCCGCCTGGATTATTCCGGGACTATTCAGCGGGGCGGTCATATTACCAAACGGGGGAATGGCTACCTGCGTGGGCTTTTGGTGCAGACGGTATGGAGACAGTCAGCAGCAAAGAGGGCGGGGTACCGAGACTTGGTACCTCCTATGATTATTGTCAAGGGGAAAAAGTTATTTTCCCCTTGACAATAATCATAGGAGGCATCCATTTGCGTTACTTACCGGGAGACACCCGCCATGTTGACTGACTGTGTTCCTGCACGGGGACAGTCTGGGCTTCAGTGGTTGTGTTGTTTCCCAACTGTCCATACCTGTTGAAGCCCCACGCCCACAGCGTCCCGTCGCTCCTGATCGCCGCGGTGTTGGCATAACCTGCAGACAGGGAAACCCATGTTCCACCGCCGTGAACTTGCACGGGTATGCTGCTAGCGATCGTCGAGTTGTTCCCCAACTGACCGTGAATGTTCCATCCCCATGCCCACAGCGTTCCATCGTTCCTGATTGCCGCGGTGTGAAAAGGAGCCGCGGCGATCACCGCGGACGGCAGTATGGTAAGGGTTCTCTCATCCTTGAACTGGGGATACCCGCTGACGCTTGCGGTTACGGTAATGGTGCCAGGCTTGGCATCCACCGCCACTTTCAGGATATTGCCGTCAAAACTCGCCTTGTTGTTTCCGGCAACACTCCACGTTACCTGCTGCGGTTCAACCACAGGCGTTAGCGCTGCGGTAAACGCAAGTTTCAAACCCTGCGCAGTCAGTATGTGGCTCGACGTTATGGTAATAGCGTACGTTGTTCCTCCGCCATCGGTCGTACCGTTGTCGCACGATGTAATGCCACATCCTAGCAATGCAAATGCGGCGAAGGCAAGCAAGTCCTGCCGCATAGACGAAGCGTTTTTCTTTGTGATCTTCACAAGAAACTCCTTATTGCGATCCCCTCCCGTTCGATGGGTGATCGCTTCAGACGAAAGTCTATCAGACTTCAGTCTGCGATTACCCACCCATACGGGCAGGGATATACAAAGGCAGAAAGCGCGCGCGTGGTTGAAAAACATCGAGCGCGGAGACCGTCTGAATACCCAATAGAGAGAAAAGATGCAAAAAACACGAAAAAAGATGAAAAAGTTGTGGAAATCGGAAAAAAGGACTAGACGGAAATGGAGCGTTTTGGTAGAATTTTTGCGTGCTTGCGTGCTTGCGTGCGGGAGTAGCTATGCCCTGCGCTCACTGCCAGCATACGCGCCCCCGCCAAAACCATACTTTTAAGCATAACAAAATTGTACCCCGTCCCTCGGGAGAATGTCAAGGGCAAAAGCGCACAGCGCTTTTGCTGGGGAGTTTTGGCTTTGCCAAAACTCCATGCCTGTACCCGTAAATGCCATGGCGTTATGGCGCAAAATTGGTTTCCGTAATAACACTCTCATATTTTTCTTGCGGTATTTTAATGAGCAGTGTACTATAGTATAATATTCACAACAAATAATTAAAGGAGAAATGCATGAAACTTGGTACAATTCCCGTCTGGGATACCATGAACAAGATTCCCGGCGGGATCATGGTCGTTCCGTTGTTTTTAGGGGTGTTGGTCAACACCTTTGCCCCCAGTTCTATCAACATAGGTGCTTTTACAACTGCATTGTTTAAAAATGGGGCATTACCTCTGATAGGCGTGCTTTTGTTTTGCAGCGGTGCTCAGATTAACGTCAGGTCTGCCGGCATGGCGGTTTACAAAGGTTCATTGCTGACCGCTTCGAAAGTCATTATCGGCACAGGGTTTGGCGTTCTGTTTGCAAAAACGTTCGGCCCTTCAACAGCGTTGCTGGGGATTACCCCGCTTGCACTGATTAGTGCGCTGGGCAACAACAACGGCGGGCTGTATACTGCGTTGGCTGCAAAGTACGGCGACAAGTCTGATGTTGGCGGCATTGCGGTTCTCTCCGCGACTGACGGCCCGTTCTTTGAAATGGCGCTTATGGGAGCCGTCGGGGTGGCGGCAATTCCCGGCAAGGCGCTTTTTGCTACTATTTTACCGATCCTGATTGGTATGCTCCTTGGCAACCTTGACGACAAAATCAAAAATTTCCTTAAACCGGGGATAACTATTTCTATTTTCTTCTTTGCGTTTCCTCTGGGAGCCGGGCTGAATTTGCGTACGTTTATCATAACCGGGATTCCGGGTATTTTTCTTGCCCTGCTGACACTCTCAACCGGAGTAATTTCCTATATTATATACAAACTTCTGGTTCCTAAAAAAAGCAGACGAACCTGCGTATCTGGTGCTGCGGTCGGCACCACTGCCGGAAACGCTATTGCCACACCTGCGGCAATAGCTGCGATCGATCCGACGTGGTTGCCGTTTGCCGAAGCTGCAACCGCGCAAGTAGCTACTTCAATTATGTTAACCGCAATCCTTTGTCCGTTCCTGGTTGACTTTTTGTATAAGTGGGAGCAAAAGAGGGGGTTGATTAATAACAATATTCCGCCAGCTTCTACTCCAGATGAGGCGACCGCATAATTGTAAAAGGGAGAAACTATATGCCTGTAATAAAGCTTCCTTATGGAAAGCAGTTCATTGAGTATGATATTCCACAATCGCGTTTTAAGGCGGAACTTGTGTCGCAGATGCATCACTACAAGCCAGAGCGTTCGCCGCAGGAGCTTGTAAACCATGCGCTGGCAAATCCAATCGGCACGCCAAAACTGAGTGTAATGGCTGAGGGTAAAAAGCACGTTGTGATAATTTGCAGCGATCATACGCGCCCTGTGCCGAGTAAGGTTATCATTCCCCCGATGCTTGCTGAAATCAGAAAGGGCAGCCCTGACGCGCAGATAACGCTCCTTATCTCGACTGGCTGCCACCGTCTGACTACCGAAAAAGAGTTGGAAAATAAGTTCGGCGCGGACATTGTCAAAAACGAAAAAATCGCTGTGCATGACTGCGACAACTCCGAAATGGTGAACATTGGCAGACTTCCCTCTGGCGGGACAATAATTGTCAATAAGCTTGCGATTGAAGCCGACCTTCTGTGCGCCGAGGGGTTTATCGAGCCGCATTTTTTCGCCGGGTTTTCCGGCGGGCGCAAGAGTTTGTTTCCGGGTGTCTCCAGCCGCAAGACGGTAACGTACAATCACAACGCCGAGTTTATCGCACATCCGCGTTCAAGAACGGGTATTCTGGAAGGAAACCCGATTCATACCGATATGCTCTACGCCGCGCGTATTGCCCGGCTGGATTTTATCTGCAATGTTGTAATCAATTCCGATAAGGAAGCAATTTACGCAGTTGCCGGTGATTTGGATAGGGCGCACGTGGCGGGGACTGAGTTTTTGGCGGGGAAATGCCAGGTCAAGGCCGTTCCTGCGGATATTGTAATTTCTACCAACGGCGGATACCCGCTTGACCAGAATATTTACCAGGCGGTCAAGGGAATGACGGCGGCTGAGGTTACTGTTAAAAAGGGCGGCGTTATCATCATGCTGGCGCGCAGTAACGACGGGCATGGCGGAGAAGTATTCTACAAAACTTTTAAAGAAGAGAAAGACGTTGACCGCATGCTCAGGAAATTTCTTGACACACCAAAGGAAGATACCATCGTTGATCAGTGGCAATCGCAGATATTTGCGCGGGTTTTGCAGCGTGCTAAAGTCATCTATGTTTCAGAAGCTCCAGACGAAATAGTGCGCGAGCTGCATATGACGCCAGCAAAATCGCTGGACGAAGCTGTCAAGATGGCAGAAGCGCTTTTAGGTAAACCCGATGCCTCCATAACGGCAATTCCCGATGGCGTTGCAGTAATGGTTGTTGAATAGCTAGTTCAGGCAAACCCAAGTCTACAACGTTGCGAGCATTATCGCTTTAATCGTGTGCTTGCGGTTCTCCGCCTGATCCCACGCGCGGCTCTGCGGCCCGTCAATCACATCGGCGGTAACTTCTTCGCCCTTCACGGCTGGCAGGCAGTGGAGAAAAATAGTGTCTTTCCGGCCGGTTTTATCCATGAGCGCCTGATTCACCTGGTAAGGGCGCAGAAGTTTTTCCCGCTCGTCTTTTTTGGCTTCCTCGCCCATTGATGTCCACACGTCGGTGTATAGCGCATCAGCCCCTTCAACCTCATCGAGATTATTCGTAAAGCGGAGTTTCGCGCCCGATGCCACCGACAGTGCAGTGCATTTCTCGACAAGCGCGCGATCCGGCGTTAAAGACTCAGGCGCAATTACCGTACAATCGACGCCCATTTTCGCGCAGATAACCAAGAGGGAACGCGCGACGTTGTTCCTGCCGTCCCCGATATAGCACAGCTTTTTCTTCCCGCGGTCTCCAAACGATTCTTCAAGCGTCATCAAATCAGCGAGCGCCTGCGTGGGGTGAAAATCGTCGGTAAGCCCGTTGTAAACCGGAACGCCCGAATATCGTGCCAACGTTTCAGCGGCGGAATGTTTGAAACCCCGGAACTGGATCGCGCTGAACATCCGCCCAAGCACGCGGGCAGTGTCCTCAAGCGACTCCTTCGCGCCAAGCTGAATATCCTGATTGGAAAGAAACACCGGATGCCCGCCTTCCTCGCCGAAAGCAGTTTCAAACGCACAGCGTGTCCGCGTCGAGCGCTTTTCAAAAAGCAGCGCGATAGTCTTTCCGGTGAAGCGCTGCGTCAACTCCCCCCGGCGGCTCTGCGCCTTGACAGTCTTGGCAAGCTCCAAAAAAGAGCGTATCTCATTCGCGTTAAAATCCAGCCATGTAAGAAGCGATCTGCCTTTCATTTGTTCCATAATTTCCCTCGCGGGTACGACCCGATGACATCGTTCACAGTTATGCCTAATGACATCGGTAACACTTTTCAAGATTTGAAAA
>WQZT01000032.1 GCA_009780595.1 Treponema sp.
GCGCTCAGGCGTGTACTTATAGTGGCAGACATTACAAAAATACCTCTGGCTGCCAACCGCAGTAAAGCCTTTCTTGTTTTGTTTGTCGGTTCTGCCGCATTTTGGACATTGTACTTCACTCATTGTCCCCCTCCGTTCCTATTCACTATTTTACTATTTGGGACAATATTTTTCCACTCCTGAACGTGAGTTTATATAATGTTTACAATGCAATGAAATTACCACTTGTCGAATATTGTGTTATCGAGTATAGTAAAATAAATCACGTATGAAGAGAGGTAAACTATGGCACATAAAATTAATCCAGAGGTATGCATCAACTGCGGCGCGTGCGAAGCAGAATGCCCTACCGAAGCTATTTCCGAAGTAGACGGAAAGCGCTGGATAGATCCGGCTAAGTGTGTAGACTGCGGCGCATGCGTCAGCACCTGCCCGACAGATGCTATTTCAGCAGGGTGACACTTCTTTCCTAAAAGAAAGGAGATGCGTATCACCTTGATATTCAGCTCTGTCTTTTTGTCAACGCAGCCTAACTGTCTGAGAGTTTCTCGGCGGTTAGGCGCGTTCATTCTAGCGGTATTGTTCGGGATAGTTCCTGCGGCGGCGGCAAATCCCTCTCCTTTGCCGGTAATTTCCCGGCTCGACAATCAGGATGCGCTGTTTAGACAGTATCAGCAGGATGTGCAAACCGCTCGCCAGATCCTTTTTTCATCCCGCCGCGGCGGTGATGATACCGCCCTTCAAACAATCCTGTCATCGCTTACTATCTTTGTGTATGTTCCCCGCGAGGGCGAGAATATCTTCAGTATCGCCGCCCGAACAAACATTCCCCTTGCAACGCTGGCATCGCTCAACCGTTTTTCCAATCAGGAAGATTTGCTGCCCGGCCAGCCCGTGCTGCTGCCCTCCGTTCCGGGAATATTCGTCAGAGAGAATCCGGGCAACAGCCTTGAACGGCTGATTTTCGCCGCACGCACACAGTCAGGCAGCAGTCAGGGCGCGATGATGTCCATTCCTGCCAGCGCTTTTCCCGGCGGTGTTGTAAACGGTGCAACCGTACCAGAGCGTTTCCTTTTTATCCCCGGGGATGATTTTACATCGACTGAGCGGGTTTTCTTTTTGAACCGGGGCTTTCAGTTCCCGCTCAGGGAGTTTCGGGTAACCAGTTTGTATGGCCCCCGCATCAGCCCCATCACGGGAATGAACAGTATACACAACGGTATCGATCTTGCAGCCCCTATGGGCGCGGAAGTTCTGGCAGCCAGAAGCGGGACAGTCCTGTCGCAAGGCTACGACAACACACTGGGGCATTACATCATCCTAGGTCATGACAATAACTGGGCGAGTGTGTACGGCCACCTTTCCGAAATCAAGACGGTCTTGCACCAAGACGTACAATCGGGTACTCTTATAGGTAGGGTGGGTTCAACCGGGATGTCTACCGGCCCCCACCTTCACTTTGAGTTACAACGGCAGGGGCAAACAACAGACCCCGCCCGAATGCTCAGGATTTTCGGGGGAAATTCGGAACTGTGAAAACCTCAACAGCGGCACTCGTTTTTCTTTTACTTTTCTCTTTTTCGGCGCATGGGGAAAATGTCCGCGCACTTGTTGCCGGGATCAACAGAGTTTCGCTCAACGAGCCCGACGGCATTACCGTTCCCCTGTCGCACGTCAGCTCTTCCCTCATCACGATTGACGGAGACACGCGCTTTTTCCGGGGCATCCAGCTGGAGCTTGCCGCGCCAGCCGCTTTTCTCTCCCACGAAGGCAGCCTTGCCGTGGAAATTTACGGGGACTTGGACAACGTTGCAGGTACTGGCATTGCAGATATAAATGGCCGCCAGTTGGCGTACACGATTTTACCAGCGCGAATTCGCACGATTTATCAGATTCCCCTTCGGGACGATCACGGACTGAGAACGTCGCCGTACGCAACGGTGCTTATCGATGATGTTATCAGCGCGGATTCCTTTCCCCTCCTTTTCAGGATAATGCCCATCGGCAAGGGGACAAGCCGCGAGCTTGAAAGCATGAAGTTCGACCTTACCGTAAAACCCCTTCTCACCAACGAAGGTGCGTTGCGGATCGACTTCCGTTACCCCGAAAACCTCCCAAATCGCGCGGTTACGGTTTTCATCAACGGGAAACTGATGGAAAACCCCACGAGCGAGCAACTTTTGACGGAGGGCGAACATCACCTCGTTATCCTCTCCGAAGATTACCGAAACCAGAGCAGTACGTTTGTCGTAGAACGCGCCAGAGTTCTGGAACTGACGGTAATGCTCCAGGACACCACACCGCTTTTGGTGTTCGACCATCCCGAATCGGTGCAGGTTTTCCTTAATGACGAACTTGTGCCGAATTCCCACACCCCGCACCCTGTCGAACCGGGGGTTCACGAAGTGCGTTTCCATATAGGCGATCATACTATTATGCGTTCGGTAACTATCCAAAAGGGGCAAACGTACCGTGTTTCCCTGTCGTTGGATATGCTTATCACCGAAAGCGAATAACGGAAAAACAATGAAAAAGAATGCAATTTTTATAACGTTGGTGTGTACGATTCTCCTTGCCTTTGCATCCTGTTCTATCAACAAAATGGCGATAAACGCCGTTTCCAACGCCCTAACGGGAGAGGGAAGCGCGGATGTGTTTACCTCAGATTCCGACCCGGAATTGGTAGGGGCTGCCATACCCTTCGCTATCAAGATGTACGAGACACTGCTGGATAAAAACCCAAATCATCAGGGGCTGATGCTTACCACCGGCTCGATGTTTGTGATGTACGCCAACGCTTTTGTGCAGGGGCCGGCGGAAATGCTTGACCCCATCGACGACTTTGACGAGCGAACCGAAGCTTTCAAGCGGGCAAGGCTCCTGTATCTCAGAGGGCATACTATCCTGAACACCGCGATGGAAAAAAGGATGCCGGGTTTCAGCGCTGCTCGTGCCGGAGATGAAGGCTTTTCCGCGATGCTTGCGCGGTTTACCAAGGCAGATGTGCCCCTCTTGTACTGGACAGTGGCAAGCGGGCTGGCGGCGTTCTCCCTCGATGTGTTCGATTTTTCGCTGGGCGCGTCAATTCCCCGCTGGAGCGCGATTATTGCCAGAGCTTACGAGCTTGCGCCGGATTTCAACAACGGTGCTATCGACGAGTTTTATATTTTGTTCTACGCTGCCCTGCCTGAGATTTTGGGCGGGAACAAGGCGCTTGCAGAAGTTCACTTCCTGCGTGTTGTCGAGAGAACCGGAGGGCTGACTGCCGGGCCGTTTGTCTCGTTTGCCCAGGCGGTTAATGTGCCAGCGCAGGATTACGATGCTTTCAAGGCGAATTTACAGCGGGCGCTTGAAATTGATGTGGATGAAGATCCGTCAATGCGTCTGGTGAATATTCTGGCACAACGAAAAGCCAGAAACCTGCTCGATCATGCGTATCGCTACTTTCCCTTTTTGCCGTACGGCGGCTGGGAAGATAACTATTAATTATATTTTTAGGTAGGAGTTTATATGCGAAAAAGTTCTATTGTTGTCATGGTATGCGCGGCGGCTTTCATGCTGACCGCCGGAAACCAAGCGCTTTTTGCCCAGCGGGGCGGAAGAACGGCGGATACCGTTGTCGTGCGAATTGCCTCTCCCTTGCCGCGCGAGTCGGCGTGGGGCAGAACGCTCGACAGAATTGCCGCCGAGTGGAGCAAAATTACAGGCGGGCAGGTGCGGCTGAACGTGCTGCACGGCGGAACGGAAGGCGGCGAGACGCAGATGTACCGTTCGCTTACCAGCAACACGATTCAGGCTGCCATTTTCACCACCTTTGGCATGAGCGAAATTTATCCCCCGCTCTTGACGATAAGCGCGCCCTTTCTCATCCGCAACCAAGACGAATTCAACGTGGTAATGGATGAAATCGAAAGCGACATTGAAACCAGATTTAACGCTGGCAATTATTTTATTGTCGCGTGGTCGCGGGCGGGCTTTGTCAATATTTTTTCGAGAGAGCCGGTCTTTACCCCCGACGATTTAAAAGGAAGGCGGATTGCCTCCAATGCAGAAGCTGCCGAGATGAACGTCGTCTTTACCAGAATGGGCTTTAGCATTGTGGAAGCGGACTATGTTGATGTAGGGCCGATGTTGGCAACGGGGCAAGTTGTGGCAGTGTACCAGAACCCCGCTGCAGTCGCAGCGTTTCAGCTTCACAACCACCTGAGAAATATGCTTTCCGTTAACATTGCCCCGGTTTTTGGCGGCATTGTAATTAACCAAGTAACGTGGCGGAGAATTGGCGAACTTAACCCCAACTTTCAACAGCAACTGGTTAACCGAACCCGCCAAATTGCCGCCGAACTTGACCAATCCATGCAAAAGACGGTAAGCGATGCCATCTCCGTGATGGTGAGAGACGGACTTACGGTAAACCGTCCAAGCGCAGCGCAAGAACAGCTCTGGTTTGACGAGATAGAACTGGTTAACCCTACCCTTTTGGGGACAACGTACGATTCGCAACTCTACCAGAGAATTGCGGAGATACTGGCCAGGCACAGAGCGGGGCGGTAGCCAGAAATGGAGAAGCTACTGTCCAGCACGATGAAAGCAGCCGGACGTGTGGAAAAAGGTATTTGCTACGCCGCCTTAACATCGATGGCGTTGCTGCCAGTGGCAGTTGCCCTACTGCGCCCGTTTAACATCGCCATTGCTGGTGCACCGTCTTTGCAACTCCACCTTTTCCTCACTGCCGGGCTTTTTTCCGCGATGCTTACCACGCAAGCGAAAACTCACATTGCCATCTCCATTGTGCAATACTCAAAAAGTGAAAGAGTCAAAGATGCGCTCTCTATTTTGGCGGGTTTCTTATCAGTTGTCGTTTCGACAATTCTGTTTTGGAACGCCTTTTTGTTGTACAGATACAGCCCCCGTGGAAGAATGGTGGGCTTTATCCCCGAGAGCTTCTTTGTTTTTTTAATGGTTATAGCTTACGCCGTGATAGCGGTGCGTTTTGCGATTACTATGGCGCAAGACTCAAGCGGCACAGCAGCCTGGCGGCGCTGGATTACGCCCCTGCCATTTTTGGGCTTACTGCTGGGCAGCATTTTTGCGCTTCCGGCAATTACGAAACTGGTGTGGGGCTTTGAGCCGCCGGAACCTTTCTTTTCGTGGGTCAACATTCTGTACGATTCAACGTTCTACCTTCAAAGCCCCCTCTTCCTCGTGCTTATCGCGGCGGCATTTGCCGGCTCCCCCATTTTCATTGTCATCGGCGCTATCGCAATGGTAATGCTCCAAGCCGGAGGCAGAGAGCCCGAAACCGCATCGATTCATATTTTCGCAGCGCTCACCAACGGCAACCTCATTGCCATTCCCCTGTTCACCGTAACGGGATTTTTCCTTTCGGAAAGCAAAGCCGGCGTGCGCCTTGTGGCAGCCTTCCGCAGCCTGTTTAACTGGCTTCCCGGCGGGATAATCATCGCCACGGTGGTGATTTGCGCGTTTTTCACCTCGTTTACCGGAGCGTCAGGCGTTACCATCCTCGCGCTGGGCGGCATACTCTTTATCATCCTGCAAAAAGGCGGCGGCACCACCGGCGGCGGCTACTCCGAAAAATTTTCCGTTGGGCTTTTAACTTCCGCCGGAGGCATCGGCATTCTTTTCCCGCCGAGTTTGCCCATCATCCTCGTGGCTTCGACCATCAACAGTATTCTCTTTTTTATGGGGGAAAGCGTACAGTACGATATTGTCGATTTTTTCCTGGGCGCGATAATTCCCGGCATTATTCTGGTGCTGGCAATGATTGTTTACGGGGTGATTGCCACAAAGAAGGTTAAAATCCCCGTAGAACCTTTTAACCTGAAGGAAACCACCGCCGCCCTGAAAGGCTCGTTTTTTGAGATTCTCCTTCCAATTATCCTTGTCGGTGGGTTTTTCTCCGGCATTTTGACGCTCGTGGAAGTCAGCGCCGTGTCGGTCGTGTATGTTTTTATCGTGCAGGTGTTCATACACCGCGACATCGCGCTGAAGGATGTTCCGGCGGTGCTTTTCAAGGCCGTTCCCATTATCGGCGGAATTATTTCCATTTTGGCAATGGCGCAAGCGCTTTCGTACACCGTCATTTACTCGCAGGTTCCGGCGCGTTTCGCCGAGTGGATGTACACCGCCGTGGAATCGCGCTTTGTGTTCTTGCTGCTGCTGAACGTTGCCCTGCTTTTGCTGGGCAGTTTTATGGATATATTTTCCGCGATTTTGGTTGTGCTGCCCCTGATTGTCCCCTTGGCGCAGATTTACGGCGTTGACCCGATACACTTGGGCGTGATTTTTATCATCAACCTCGAAGCGGGCTTTCTCACGCCGCCTGTGGGGATGAACCTGTTCATGGCGAGTTATCGTTTCAGCAAGCCATTCACGGAAATATGCCGCTATGTGCTGCCGTTCTTGGCAGTGCGGCTAGTCGTCGTGCTGTTGGTAACGTACATCCCGTGGTTTTCATCGTTCTTAGTGGGGATTATAAAGAATTAGGCGATATGATGTGTCAGCATTGACCATCCTTCAATAAAATGGTATTCTCAATGCTAGTGCAAACAGCATAATCGCAAGCTGGAGGGATTCATGGCATCGAAAGAAAAAAAGCCGTCGGAACGGCGGGATGATTCGCCTGAAATGGTGCAGCGTTTGAAAACTCGTCCTTTTATATTTATTGGAACGATATTGATCCTTGTAATCGTAGTTATCGCCTTTGTTTTTGTACCCGCAATGGTTCCACAAGCTGGAGGGATTGGGGATTTCACGTTCGGGTCTTACAACAAAGTTCCCATACGAATGGTGAGTGGCAACTTTTTTCATCAGGTGCAGCAGCAACTTTCGTGGCAGTACCAGCAGCAACTGGCGGCAAATCCCAATAATATGGGGCTTGTCTACAATATATGGAATCAGGCTTTTCAGGAGACTGCTATTCACATGGCAGTTCAAGATCAGATGCGGCAAGCGGGCTTTATCGTTCCCGATAACGTGGTAGACCGCGAGATGGCGCGGCAATTTCAGACAGCCGCCGGTTTTGATGCCGCCCGTTACCGCGCTATGAGCAGTTCCGACCGGATGAACCTGTGGCGGCAGGTGCGGGAAGGGCTTGCAGTCCAGCGGTTTTTGTCGGATTTGAACGGGATGAAAGTTCCCTCCAGCGAAGCTTCGTTTATCAGTTCGATGGCTTCCCCGCGCCGCAGTTTTAGCGCGGCGATGTTCCCGCTTTCCACGTTTCCCGATTCCGAAGTGATTGCATACGCCACCGCCAATCCCGAGCCGTTCAGGATTACCCACCTTTCGCGGATTACTGCGGCAAGCGAGCGGGAGGCGCACCAGATTCTTGATATGGTGCGAAGTGGCAATACCACGTTCGAGGAAGCGGCGCGGAATAGTTCGCAGGATGCGTTTGCCCCTGTTGGCGGCGATATGGGAATGAAGATGGCGCACGAGCTTGAAAGTGAAATCTGGAATCCGCTAGAGCGGGAGAGCGTTCTCAACCTCGCGCGCGGCGATATAAGCGATGTTGTCAGCATTTCGCTGGGCTGGGGAGCATCGGGCTGGGCGTTTTTCCGGGCGGAGGAAGTGGCTTTGCCGCCTGACACCGCCGACCAGCTTCAACGTGAAAGGATACGCTCCTATATACTGGAAAACTTCCGCGGTGTTGCGGAAGATTGGGCTTTGGCGGAGGCGGAGAGATTTTCCGCGCGGGTGCTTGAGCGGGGTTTTGATAATGCCGTTGTGCAAGGGAATATTGCCAGACGCAATTTCGGTCCAATTCCGGTGAACTTTGGGGATTCTTTCCTGTTCAGAGCTATCGGCAGAACCTCGGATGCCCCGGAATTGCAAAGTGCGGGAAGAGACCTCTTTTTCTGGCGGGCGGCGTTTTCCACTCCGCTGAGAACTCCCTCCGCTCCGCTTGTAGTGGGTGATACTGTTGTGGTGCTTTTCCCGCTTGAAGAAAGTTACGAAGATGCCGATTATCTGGAGTCGATACAGTTATATTACGCTTCCTCTGTAGATGAATATCTGGGCAGGGGGCATCGCTCCTATTTTCTTGACAGCGAACGGCTCGACAACCGCTTCGATGCTACATTCTGGAAACTGTGGGGGATGAATTAGCCCTTCGGCTGATATACCCGCACCACCTGCGGAAAACCCCGCTCGCCGGGGGTTTTCGATCTCCTACATGGGGAAAACGTTGCTGTCCCGTGTCGACCCTGTTACGCAGGGCGAGCGGACGGCGGCAGAAATCCCCATACAAGAAAACACCCTGTACGTTTGCCCGTCCCCGCTGTACGGCTACGGGCTTGAGATCCTGCTCCGCCGCCTTCCGGAAAGTTCTGCGCTTTTGTGCGTTGAAGCCGACCCTCACCTTTTCGCGATTTCGTACAAAGCACTGGCAGGGCTACCAGCTCAGGCGACTTCACCGGCGGCGGTAGCGCTCATCGAAGCGTGCCGCCCGGAAGAAGTGTGCGTCTTTGCCCGCACAACGTGGGGGCAACGGCGGTTCCGCGCTGTGCAGGAAGTTCGCCTGGGCGGTGGTTGGCAGCTCTTCCCCCAGCTTTACGAGAGTTTTGCCGCTGCACTCAGGCGGGAACTCGCGGTGGAATGGGGCAACGCCATGACGATGATTCGGCTGGGGCGGCTGTACGCGGCAAACCTCATCCGCAACGTGGCAAGTTTCTCAGATGCGAAAACCGTTGCCGCGCTGGATTTTGGCTCATCTCCGGTTTTGGTGTTGGGCGCGGGACATTCGCTTGACGCTACGCTTGACGAACTTTTCCGCCGTTTTTCCAGCTCTGGTGCGAATTGTGCCACGCGGGAACGGCGGCCGTTTAGAATTATCTGCGTTGATACCTGCCTTCCCGCTCTCCGCGAGCGCGGCATTGAGCCTGACCTTGCTGTGATTCTGGAAAGCCAGCATTGGAATCTCAACGATTTTACCGGATTGCGCGGCTGGAACATCGATGCCGCGATTGATCTCTCCGCCCTACCCGCTTCGACAAGGGTGCTCGGCGGGGAACGGTTTTTCTTTGCCACACAGTGGACAAAACTGGCGCTTTTCAGCCGTCTTGCACAGGCGGGAATTGTGGGCGAAATGCTTCCCCCGCTGGGATCGGTTGCTTTGAATGCGGGAGAGCTGGCGTTGCGCGTTACTCGCGGAATGGTTCTTACGGCGGGGATTGATTTTTCCTACACGGTTGATTCGTACCATGCGCGAGGTACGCCGGGACACCGCCAGCGGGCGCGGACACAATCGCGCGTCAAGACTCTTTTCAGCGCCGCCGCCGCGTTTCGGGAGGGAACGTTCCCCGCGCTTTCAAAAAACGGACGAACTGTCCGCAGCGATCCGGGAATGCGAACGTACTGCAGTCTTTTCCAGCAGCAGTTCGGCGGGCAAGCGCGGCTTGCGGACATTGACGGCAGTGGGCTGCCGCTCGGCGTGAAAACCGTTTCACCCGCCGAAGGGTTTGCCATCCTCAGCGGGAACGCGGCTGTACCGCAAGCGTCCGGCGGCACACAGCGGATGCTGCCAGCGGCGGCGGGCGATGGCTCGCCGTGCGAGCGGGAGAAAATCGCCGCGTTTGCCCGTCGGGAGTTGCACGCACTCGACACACTAAAGCAAGCGCTGACAGGTGAAATCCCGCTCGAACCAGCCGACTTGGGCGGGCTTTTGCTCGAACTCGATTACCTTTGGGCGCACTTCCCCGAATACGCCGGAACAGGCGGCGGGCGCGAGCCGGCAGCAGACGTGAGTTTCCTCAAACGGGTGCGGACAGAAATCGACCCGTTCACGAACTATTGGAACATGGCTCTGGAAAGCTGCACGTCCCACCAGCCGCCACTTACACCTTAAACTGCAAAACAATCTGCACAAGGGATGCAATCCTTTCACGGTTTTTGCCGCTCAACTCGTTCACCGTGTTGACCGCAATATTCATCTGTTCAGCTCCCGCTGCCATCTCGTTCATATTATTGGCAATTTCATCAGTCGCTTTTTCAAGGCTTTTACTTTCGTTGATTACTTCCTTGCTGCCCTCCAGCATCTCTATCGCACCGCCTTTGACCTGCTGGGTTATATCATGCACGAGCGCTGACGTTTGCAAAATCTGCTTACTCCCGTGACTTTGCTCTTCCATCGCGCTCCGCACAATCTCGCCCTGCGCGGCGACAACTTTCACCCCGTCATCGATTACCTGAAAATGGTTCAAAACAACTTCGGTCGAGCGTGTGATCTTGTCAATCGACTCTTTGATCTTTTTCAGCACATCCCCGACAGTTTTGGATTGCAGGCTTGACGACTCAGCCAGCTTGCGTATCTCGCTGGCGACAACTGCAAAACCCTTGCCCGCCTCGCCCGCGTGCGCCGCTTCAATCGCCGCGTTCATCGAAAGCAGGTTCGTTTGGCTGGCGATATTTTCCATCACCGTGTTTATCTCCAAAAGCCCGGCGGACTCCCGCGCAATTTCCTGAATATCCTCTACGGCTTCCTGCAAACTGGATTTCCCGAGCTCTGAAGATTCTTGCAGCTCGCGCACCTTTTCCGCGTTTTTGTTCAGCGTTGCCGTTACCGACTGGATATTCGACAGCAGTTCCTGAATAGACGACGACGACTCGGACACCGCGCTGCTTTGGCGCTCAACGTGATCGTTGAGCTTGTTGATATTCCCAGTAACCTGCTCCATTGTCGAGTTGCTCTGCGTAACGCTTGCGCTCTGATTTATCACGCGGCTCTTGATACCCTGAATATTTGCGGCAATCTGGCTTATCGACGACGCCGTTTGCGTCATATTGCTGGCAAGGTCGTCGCCAATTCCAGAGAGCGCGTGCGCCTGTGTTTTGATGAGGATAACCATATCCCGAATCTTCCCGATTGTCTGGTTAAAATA
>WQZT01000033.1 GCA_009780595.1 Treponema sp.
CCCGGTTGTGGAAGCCCACCTGAAGCGGGGGGAATTTATTCCCAACGATGTCGATTTGGACGCGGCAGCTGGGGCAGACGAAGGTGAAGGTACGGGTAAAGCCGCATTTGCCCTGATAACAGGTCCTAATATGGCGGGGAAATCAACCTATCTGCGGCAGACGGCGCTTATCACGCTGATGGCGCAGTCCGGCAGTTTTGTTCCGGCAACCGAGGCGCGGATTGGGCTGGTGGATCGCATTTACTGCCGGGTGGGGGCATCCGACAACCTCGCCCGCGGGGAATCTACGTTTCTCGTTGAAATGAACGAGACCGCCTACATTCTGCACACCGCTACGGCGCAAAGCCTTGTGATTATGGATGAGGTTGGCCGCGGAACAGGAACTGAAGACGGGCTTTCAATTGCGTGGGCGGTGTGCGAGGAACTCCTGAACAATATCAAGTGCCGAACGCTCTTTGCCACTCACTACCACGAGCTTTCGAGGATTGTCCATCCCCGCATGGCGAATCGCTGTATGGACGTAGCCGAGCGGGACGGGGAGATTCTTTTCTTGCGGAAATTGCGCGAAGGCCCTGCCGCCGAATCATACGGCTTGCACGTAGCGGCTTTGGCGGGGATAAGCGAGAGCGTGCTGGCGCGGGCGGCGGATCTGATGGCGTCTTTTACCGAAAGCAAGCGCACCGTTGCTGCCCCGTCTGCGGAAACGCCGCCGCCCGCCGTCGTGCCACGCCGCTTTGAACAGCGGGAAAATACTGCCGCCCTGAAAATTGCTGGGGAACTTTCCCGTGTAGAAACCGACGCCATTACGCCGCTTGAAGCGCTTAATCTCATTTGCCGCTGGAAAAAACTTGCCCAAAGTGGCAGCAACGGCGCTGATGGCAGCAATACACCGCGAGCGGGGCGGCGTGAGCATAGTTCTCCCCCCGCTGGAGCAGACACGCCTTCGCTGTTTGATTGAGCGGCAGTTGTTTTAACATTTGGAGAATTGTACATCTGCATTAGTCTTGATCCTTCACCTGCAAAGTGTCATACTGGGCGTATGCAGACCGATTGGGCGGAAATTCTTCGTAATGCGGAAAATGCCCGCCGCTTTTTTCCACTATTTGTCGATATTCGCGGGAAAGATGTGCTGGTTATTGGCGGCGGGCGGATTGCTCTGCGGCGGGTACTGTCGTTGCTGCAGTTCGGATGCCGCATCCACATTATTGCAGAAAAACTTTGCGGCGGTCTGCTGGAGATTGTCGAATCGCTTGCCGGAAACGGCGGCATTTTCGTTGAGTTGCGGGAGTTCCGCAGCGGCGACTGTGTTGCGCTGGGCGGCGGGCAAACGCAGCCTTTTTTCGTTGTGGCAGCAACCAACGACAGCAAGGTAAACCACGCTGCTGCTGTCGAGTGCCGCGAGCATAATATTCCTGTTTCTGTTGCGGATAGCAAAACAGCATCGACATTTTTTTTCCCGGCACTCGTCATTCGCGACCCAATTGTAGCTGGCATCACTTCCAGCGGAAAAGACCATAGTGCAGTGCGAAAGACGGCAGCAAAGATAAGAAAGGTAATTAAACCATGATAGTGCGAATTGGCAGCCGAAAAAGCCGTTTGGCAATGGAACAGGCGCGCATAATAGAAAATCTTTTGTCTCAACACGTGAGCGGAATTACAACGGAAATTGTTGCGATACAGACTTCAGGCGATGTGCGGCAGGCCGAGCCGCTTGATCGTTCAGGCGGCAAGGGGCTTTTTACGCGCGAGATTGATCAGGCGCTGCTTGAAAAGCGTATCGACATTGCCGTTCATAGTTTAAAAGATATGCCTGAGAATTTGCTTGATGGGCTTGCTCTTGCCGCATATTGCGCTGCCGAAGATCCCCGCGATGCGCTGGTACTTCCGCCCGGCGCGGAGGTTATCGGCGCGGGAAAGCTCGTTGGAACTTCGTCAAAGCGGCGGGCGGTTCAGCTTGCCGCGCTGTATCCGGGGGGTGCGTGCGCTCCGGTGCGCGGTAATGTGCAGACCCGCCTTGCCAAGCTTGATTCAGGCGAGTACGGCGCGCTGGTGCTTGCGTTGGCGGGGCTAAAGCGGTTGGGGCTGGAAGACCGCGCAAGCCGCGTTTTTGATATGGAGGAAATGTTACCGGCGGCGGGGCAGGGGATTCTCGCGGTGGTAACACGGCGCGGCGAAGAGGCGGAATATGCCGCCGCGCTGGATGAGCCGCAGCTTCGCCGCCGGGCATTAGCAGAACGGGCGTTTACTGCTGCACTGGGCGGTGGCTGCGGCTTGCCTGTTGCCGCCTTTGCCCGCGAGCGTGATGGCGAACTGACGCTGTTCGGCGGCTACAACAGTGACGGCGAAACGTCTGGCGGTGAATTTATACAAGGTTCGTTGAGCGCTCCTGCCTCAGAGCCGCAGCAGCTTGGCCGCCGCCTTGCATTTCGTTTGCTGGCGGAAGCCGCCCGGCGGAAAAACCGGCTGGGCAGTGTCTCTCTGGTGGGGGCAGGGCCCGGCGATGCGGGGCTTTTGACTCTGCGCGGAGAAGCGGTTCTGGCGGAGGCGGAACTTGTTGTGTTCGACAGGCTTGCTGCTGCCGGGGTGCTTGCGAAAATTCCGCACAGTGCCGAAAAGGTGTACGCCGGGAAAGAATGCGGCGCGCACGAGCTGCCGCAGGAAGAAATTAACGCTGTTCTGGTAAAGAGTGCCGCCGCCGGGCTGAACGTTGTGCGGCTGAAAGGCGGCGATCCGATGCTCTTTGGGCGCGGCGGCGAGGAAGCGCTCTGCCTTTCCGATGCCGGAATTCCCTTCCAGATCGTGCCGGGTGTGTCGTCGGCTGTTGCTGTGCCGCCCGCCGCAGGTATTCCGCTAACGCATCGGGGCATTGCTTCCAGCCTCCACATTATTGCCGCGCACGGGGAGGCAAATAGCGCCCGGGGAATCAATTTCCCGTTGCTGGCACAGCAATGCGCCTGTGGCGGCACGCTGGTTTTCTTAATGGGAGCAGCCCGGTTGCGGCGCATGAGCGAAGGGCTTGTTGCCGCAGGACTTCCCGCTGAAACTCCGGCGGCGATTGTAAGTATGGGAACGACCGCCGGGGAGAAAAAGATAATCGCGGCGGTGGCGACTCTTCCGGCACAGGCTGAAGAGGCAGGGATCAAAGCTCCAGCGATTATCGTTGTCGGCGAAACGTGCCGCCTTGAAAAAGCGATTGCCGTCTGTCAGCGCAAGCCCCTTTCTGGCATCCGTATCGCGGTAACGCGCCCGCTTGGCGGCATCAACCGCCTTGCCGCAATGCTCGACAGGAAGGGCGCGGAGGTTATCGAACTGCCCACTATTAAAATCGTGCCGATAGCGGAAACGCCCCGTTTACGGCAAGTGCTTAAAAATCCGCCGTTTGAAACAACGAGGTTTTCAAAAACGTGGATTGCCTTTACCAGCGCCCACGGTGTTGACGCTTTTTTCGCCCGTATTGCCGAATACGGTATCGACATTCGCGCTCTTGCCGCTTGCAAGTTTGCCGCCGTGGGAGACGCTACCTGCCAGGCGCTTGCCGCGCGCGGCATTATCTGCGACCTTGTGCCGCAAACGTTTTCCGGCGCGGCACTCGGCGAAGCCCTTGCCCGCAACGCCGCCAAAGACGAGACGGTGCTCCTTCCGCGCTCGGCTATCGGCGGCAGGGAATTGCCGGATGCCCTTGCTGCCGCCGGAATCACCTGCGTTGACATTCCCGTTTACAATACCGTCGCCCAAACAGGCTACGAGAACCCCGCCTACCGCGCACGCCTTACCGATGGCCTTCACTACGCCGCCTTTACAAGCCCTTCGGCACTTCAGGCGTTTGCCGAGATTTTCGAGGGTGTTACAGTTCCCGCGCTCTGCATCGGGGAAGCCACTGCCGTCGTCGGGCGGGAACTCGGCATGGAAGTTATCGTTCCGCAGACCGCGTCATTGGAAGGAATGGTTCAAGTGCTTGTCGAACGGGCAGGGCAGTAACCTATGCGTACCATCAGGTTCAAGCGTTTTGTTACCGAAAATAGAAAGATGAGATTTATACCAGCACGATTATCTTTTCTTTTGACTTGCGCGGCAATACTTCTGTGTATGATACTGCTGTCCACCTGTGCAACCTCTCAGAGCCAACAAGGTAGCACCACCAACAACGCGGTTCCTGATCAGCGGGAACTGTACCGCTTTGTTCGTTTTGATGACGGCACGCATGGGTACGATCCTAACGTGCCGATTCTTTATAATCGCTTTACGAACGAAACGGTCAGAATCCCCACCCGGTTTGTGCCTGCCAAGCGGCAGTTTAGAGCAGTGTGGGTAGCAACTGTTCACAATCTTGACATATCAAAACACAATTCCAGACAAACATTTGAAAATGAGTTTATAAAAATGCTCAATGTTCTTCAAAGCTGGAACATAAATGCGATTATCTTTCAGGTAAGTCCTATGTTGGATGCTTTTTATCCCTCGCAGATAAACCCGTGGTCGCATTTTCTCACAGGAAAACAAGGTTCGCCCCCCGCATGGGAAAAGTCCGCGCCAAAAAAAATAGGTGATACCGTATTTAAGTCGAAGCAGCGTGAACTTCCTTCGTTAGAGGCAGACCTCGCTAGGTTGCAAGCGGGAAAGCCTTCACTACAATTAGCAAACAATGTTCTCCGCTCTGCCCCCGATTCACCGTGGAATCCGCTTGAATGGATGATCTCCCAATCCCACCAACGAGGTATCGAATTTCACGCCTGGCTTAACCCGTACCGCGTTACTGCAAGCAACTACAGCGGGCTTTCCTTTCCCGGTGTTACTGCGGCAGAACTGGCAGAGATGGAAACTGCCCAGCTTTTGCGCGCGATGAACACCGCCGGAATACTGGCGGATAACAACTTTGCCGTGAAGAACCCCGATTTTGTGTACCGTTTTAACGGACGCCTGCATCTTGATCCGGGGCGTCCCGCCGTCCGCCAGCACGTTGTGGATGTCGTACAGGAAATTATTGAAAACTATGATGTTGATGCCATTCATTTCGATGATTATTTTTATCCATATCCAGCCGGAGCTGTGCGATTTGGGATGGCACACGAGGACAGGCTTACATTCCAGACGCACGGGAGGGGTAAATTTCCTGATACGCCCAGCGGTATCGAGGCGTGGCGCAGGGAGAACAACACAGCGCTTATCAGCGCGCTCCGTGCTGTGATCACCGCCGAAAACAAAAAAAGCGGGCGGGCTGTTCAACTGGGAATAAGCCCCTTTGGTATTTGGGAACATCGGCACAACGACCCGCGCGGTTCAAACACCCCTGAAGGCTCGCTGCGAACATACTCAGGTTCAGTTTTTGCCGATACCCGCCAGTGGGTGCAGGAAAACCTGATTGATTACGTCGTCCCGCAGATTTATTGGACTTTTGATCAGGGCGCTGCACCGTACGCCGAGCTTGTGCGCTGGTGGGCATCCGTTGTCCGGGGCAACAACGTGAACCTCTACATCGGGCACGCCAACTACAAACATTTGGAAAATGCCGAGCGCGATTCGGCGTGGATGAACCCCGAAGAAATTGTCAACCAGTTGCGATACAACCAGCTGCACCCGGAGGCTACAGGCAGCGTCTTTTTCCGCTACGGGAATCTTCTGCCTTCAAGCGAAAAAGGGGCGCGTTACACGGCGGCAAATCGGTCAATCGAGCTGTTGCGAAAGCATTTTCAGTCGCATGTAGCACTTTCCCCGCCCTTGCCGCACCTTCAAAGCGCCGCGCCTCCAGCTCCGTTTAACGTTATTCGAAGTGGCAAGACGATCACGTGGAGCGACAGGGCGGAAAGCAACAGCAGGTACTACGTTGTCTACCGTATTCCCCGCTCGCAACCTATGCGGATGGATATGCAAGCACTTATAGATAATCCTGCAAACATTGTAGCGCGGGTCTGGCGGAGCGGGGAGAAACACATCTACACTCACAGCGAAGAACTTGGGGATCACAGGCGTTTTGTATATGTTGTAACGGCGCTTAACGCTGCCCACATGGAATCAGCGCTGGCCATCGCCAGCGCTGAGTGAGGTAATTAATTTTCCTTTTGTATATAAACTTCAGGAAAGCCAATATTTTTGAGGCGGAAAACAACATCATTTATATCCGCTGCTGGCACTCCGTAGACAATAACATGGAGCAGTTTCCAGTTGGTACGCTCCATCGTTACAACGTCTGAGTTGTCAAATTCAGTTCTTAGCAGTTCAAGGTTATGCCAGGCGAGATCGGGATTCGAGTTTGCGCTTACTTGCACTACGTAGCGCTGAATACCATCAGCAACAACGGCGACAGGAGGTGTTTTTACAACAGGCGGGGGTGGAATTATTACGGCTGTGCTTTCCGTCTCATCATCATAGCCCTCGAAGGGATCCCACGACCCATTATTATTACTTCCCCCGATGGGATCTCGCATTGCCCCTCCATCACTCCCCGCGATAGGATTTTTCGTCTCTTCTCCACCGCCCTCCCTTTGAGAGTCGTAGTACTGGTCAAAAAATTCCTGGACTGAAACATCACGGGTATGAACGCATGACGAAAACAGCGCTCCTCCCACCAGTACTGCAACCCAAAGCCATTTTGCTTTCATAGAACCTCCAAAAAGCACTAATAATAATCACGCGCTATTATCTAGTGGATTAATGTATAGTGTTAATACAGCTTGCCAAAAAAAACCGTGCCCAGTTACAGTAGGCAGTTGTCTTTTGAGGTATTACTGCTAACACTCTTTATTATCGGCAGATATCGTGATTTTCAGCACCACATTAGGAATACTTAAAGCTTTCCCCACTCTTTCAGGTACTGCTCTTTTGTCATGGATGGCTTGAACGTTTTCCGAATATCCACAGCTGCCGCCGCCTCGTCGTATAAAAGGTCGATAACCGTCATTGCCATACACTTCGCCGCCGCGATATATGCCAGCTCCGGATCGGCAACCACGACATCCTTGCTGTGAAGGTCGCCCTTTATGCCGCCAAAGCCCGCGTGGAGCATCGGCATAATGTACGACAGGTCTCCGGCGTCGGTGGATCCTTTCATCGGCGGCGCGTTTCGGACAACGTTCGCCTCGCCTAAGAGCGCGACTTCGTTAGCATACATTATGTCAACAAGTTTTTCGTTGGGCTGTATCGGAAGGTAGCCGGGAAGGGTGGTAATTTCGCACGTCGCGCCCACTGCATCGCCGCCCGCCTTAAAGGCGCGGTCAACCTTCATCTCCGCGTCAAGGATCGCCGCGACATTGTTGCCCCTGACGTACGTTTCAAGTCGCACATCATCCGGCACAACGTTTACCAAGTCGCCGCCTTTGGTGATAATCGGGTGGATGCGAACAGAGTCCTTGTCCTGAAACGTTTCGCGCTGCATGGAAATCGCCATCAAGCCGATATTCGCCGCGTTCAGGGCATTCACGCCCAAGTGCGGGGACGCTCCAGCGTGCGCCGCGCGGCCTGTGTAGCGGATGAGTTTGCCGACAAAGCCGTTGGAGGAGTAGCCCGCGCAGGCGAGTTTGCCTTCAACGTGAATCCCGTTGTGGTACATCACAACCATATCAACATTGTCCAGTTCGCCCAGCCGTAAAAGCTCCTGCTTGCCCCCAATAAACTTTATCGTGCCTTCATCAATCAGCTTTTTGCGGTATTCAATTTCTACGTATTCTTCAGCCGGAACAGCCATCAAATCAACATCACCGTCAAGGTACTTCATAACCTCCGTACCGGCAAGGGCGTAGGCAACCCCAACAAGCGAAGCCGTCATGCAGTTGTGTCCGCACGTGTGAGCCGCCCCCGTATTCGGATCGGCACATGGATGGGCGGCGGTAATGAGCGCATCAAGCTCCGCCATAACCGCAATCCGCGATTTGGACTGTGCCCCTTTGAGCGTTCCGGTAACCCCAGTCAGTGCCAGCTTATCCCGATACGGGATTCCCAGTTCACCAAAAACCCGCTTGACCTTCTCCGCAGTTTTGAACTCTTTGTACCCAAGCTCCGGTTCCCTTAAAATAGACTCGCCCAGAGCAATAATCGCGGCGCGTTTGCCGTCAATGGCTTTGCTCGCCATTTCTTTGAGCTGCTGTTTTGAAAGCTTCATCCAGTCGCCCCTTTGCAAGACATCGAACGCAGGGCTTATCGCCCCTTTTCCAGTAACAATGTCTTGCTCGCCTGATCACAAAGTTCCGCAGGTCCAAAGTATTGAATCGCGCCGGGATACAGGAACGACGTCTGCACCGCCCACGTTTCCCGCGCTGCCGCAAACACCTGAAAGGGGCGGCCTTCCAGCTCGACCAGCGCTTTTTTGATAACCGGCTTTTTCGCGCCGTGCCGCTGTTCAAGGTTCATCATCATCGTAAGGGGAACGCCCCCGGCAACCCACTGGCTCGCCGGAGTGGCAAGGTTTTTCACGCTGGAAACGTAGCCGGTCAGCCCGTTCGCCGCAAGCACAAACGCGCTGTAGCCCAGCGCGTAACAGTAATCGGCATCGAAGTTCGAGGGGAACGCACAGCGGCCTTCGTAGCCAAAGAAATGCCCCACCGCCGAAAACTTGCCCTTGTAAACGCCATCTTCCTTAAACTTTGCAAGGAGCTTGGTCACCATGTTAATAAGAAGCTTCTCGGTATCGATCCACGAAACCATCACGTTACCGTGCGGGTCTCTGTCCAAAAGAAGCTGCCGCGCAATTTCCGCAGGCAGCGTTTGCAGCAACGTGTACGATTCCCCGGAAAGCTCCTTGCCAAGCCAGTACATCTGATCGATAAACGAAGTGATCTTTGAGAACTCTTCTTCTTTGGCAGCCATAATATCGTTTAACTCGGAAATGAGCTTTTTCATCTCGGGGATAAATTCAATAAGCCCTTCGGGAATCAGAATTACGCCAAAGTTCTCGTTGTTTTCCGCCCGCCGGATCACCGATTGACAAATATCATTGACCAGTTGATTGAGCGATACTTCCTTCTCCGCCACTTCCTCAGAAATAAGGGAGATGTTGGGCTGAGTTTGCAAGGCGCACTCCAGCGTGATATGACTTGCTGAGCGCCCCATCAGGCGGATAAAGTGCCAATATTTTCTGGCGCTTGCGGCATCCCGCTGAATATTTCCGATAAGCTCGCTGTACGTTTTGCACGCGGTGTCAAAACCAAACGATGTTTCGATGTGTTCGTTTTTAAGATCGCCGTCGATAGTTTTCGGGCAGCCGATAACCTGAATAGCCGAGCCTTTCTCCAGAAAATACTCGGCAAGGAGCGCCGCGTTCGTGTTGGAATCATCGCCTCCGACAACAACAACCGCATCGAGCGACAGCGTCAGCGCGGTTTTCAAAGCGGCGGCAAATTGCTGCGGCGTCTCGATCTTCGTTCGCCCCGAGCCAATCATATCGAACCCGCCGGTATTCCGGTACGGCGCAATTTTCTCGGCTGTCAGTTCAACTGCCTTGTTGTCGACAAGCCCGCCGGGGCCGCCCAAAAACCCGTACAGTTTTGATGCGGGGTTGCCCTTTTTCAGCCCGTCAAACAGCCCCGCGATAACATTGTGCCCGCCGGGAGCTTGCCCGCCTGAAAGTATCACGCCGACTTTTAATTCCCGGCTGATTTTCTCGTTCTTGCCCCGGCTGAACGTCGCCACAGGCTTTCCGTACGTCGCCTTAAAAAGCTCTTTCAGCGCCCCGGCATCGGCGACCGCTTCAGTCGGTTCGCCCAATTCTATCGAAATATCACCTGCTTCCCCCGCAAGTATCGCCGGAAGTTTTGGCTTGTATTCGTATCTAAGTTTCTGTAAAACAGAACAATCCATCGTTTTCTCCTTTCCTTCAAGGTTGTTGCAGCTAGATGTACATCTTAAGCTTTAAAGTTTATATAGTATAGATGAAAATGAAAAAGCGGGCAAGGTTATGTCGAGCAACACTTATTTTTTTCCATGAAATGCCGAAAAGTTATTAGGAGAATCAATAATGGCTGTTTCAGACAGAATGTCGAAGGTATCCTCGTTCATTGCCGCGCTCTGTATTCTCATTTACATTACGGCAGTGGGCTTTGGAGTAGCGCGAGTTGTGATGGATGTAGGACAGCGCCGCGGGCTTGCAACACGGGAGTTGAACGAACTAACGGACAGGCTTTCCACTTCCGCGTCGTACTTGGGATTTATGAGTCCGGCGTATCAGCAGAATATTCAGGATTATATGAGCGTTTCCCGGACTCTTGCCGGGGTGATTATTTCCAGCTCCGGCGGGGACTTTGCCTTTGAGCGTTTCGCCGGGCGAAGTGTCGAACGGGTGGGAACCACGTTCAAATTTATCAATAGAATTGATTTTCCTGCCCAGCCTTTGTCGTTGCCGTTGAGAATATCGGGGCAGGCGCAGACGAGTATTCAGGCGATTTACAGCACTATCAACACCGCTTTTCTCCTTGTTGTCCTGCGGGACACGCTTTTTGCTGTACTCATTGCGCTGACAGTCTCGTTCATTATGTTGATTATTGAACTGGCGCAAAAAAACCGCCCCGCTGTGGAAACTGCGAAGGGAGCGGCAGTTGCAGATTTTGCCCCGCCTGACTATTCAGACAGTTCAAATCTGGACACGGAGCTGTTCCCTTCCTTTGACGAAGATTCCCCGCAGGGGCTTTTTACCAAGCGGGGAAATATCGGCTGGGAATCGTACACACACGACCGCCTTGCTGCGGAACTTCGCCGTTGTTCTGCCAACCAGCAAGACCTCGTGTTCCTCATTATGGAGTTCAGGTGCAAAGAAGAAATCGGCGATACTCTGTACCGGCAATTCGCCGAGCAAGCCGTATCATTCTTCAC
>WQZT01000034.1 GCA_009780595.1 Treponema sp.
ATGATTGGTTTTGTATAGAGCCGGTCGTACGACAATCCGATGCCGAGGAAAAACGCAAACACGCAGGCGGGGAAAACGTACATCCCGTCGCCCACGATGGCGGCGAACATCGTAGAAGGAAAAGCCGCCAGAATGCTGTCTGCCGTTGCAAGGGCAACTGCTTCGGTCTGCTCCACAACAAAAACGGGGATTCTCGCGGGCGGAAACGCAAACGCGGCAAGAATACCCGCCCCTATCACAAAAACGGAGCTGGCAAGCATAACCGCAAAGGTTTTGAGAATCAGCCGCCAGAACTGCGACTCCTGGCGGAGTTCGTACACGGCAATCGTCAGCGAGAAAACGAGTATCGGCACAAGCGAATAGCGCCCGATGCGGATAGCCAGTTCGCTCAGCCACGCTATGCTATCCGCAACTGTCTGGTTATCTGATGGCACAAGAAATCCAAGTGTTACACCCAAAAAAGCGCCAATGAGAAATTTCAGCCAAACCTTCATCCATCCAGCATACCGTATTGTGCGGGCGAGTTTCAAGATGGCGGGAGAAGCCGGGAGTTACGCTTGTCATTCACAGGCTGTTAACAAATTATTTCTTGAAAACCCGTTGGAGCATCAGGAGCATCAAAGGAAGCGATGTATTAATTGTCAATCCTGATACGTTTCGTTCCAACGCTGCCGTCATCAAGCTCCGCCGCTATCTCAAGGAAGCCGATTTTTTCATTCTGCGCTATATGAAGTGTGTTGCCGTCAAAGCGAGTGCCCACACTTGTATTATTCATCACACGCCATGTTATAAGAAAGTTGGGTACAGCTACGCCTTCAACAATAGCCTTGAAAGCAACTTTGTCTCCGGTGGATATGGGCTTGTCCATTTCTTCTGGAGGCACTATCTGCATCACAGTTACATCCAGTAATTCGAGGTTACCGTCAGAACAAGACACCATCATTATACAAGCGAAGAACAAACCAAGCCCTATCAGGCTTGGTACTCTGATTGATTTTCTTCTCTTGCTAATCATAAAACCTCCCCTTTGTTGTATGATGATAAAAACTGTAGCTGATTAAACTGTTTGTCCCACTTATTTACCTTTATACAGTAATAAAATATCCTCATTATAATATCACAGAATAAAAATGTCAAGTTGTTTTTTTAGTATTGTCAACGATAAGTACTCACAAATATATTGACAATACTTGTTCGTCATGGTATAATAAGCGCGGGTAATGAGGTGATTTTTCAGAATAATAGTGCCGTGGTAAAATAATGAGAATGAACATAATTGATAGACATGATGCAAACACGTTCACGCCGAATATGAGCCATAGCCTCATGTGGTACGATATGATGATACAGATTGTACAATTTATTGTCAACCAACCATCTAATAGTTTGATTGTTTCTCAACTTTTTAGTAAATATCAGGCAGAGGAAACTCTGCTTTTTATTGTACCCTGTCAGGGTAATATCCCATATAGAGGATAATTTAGACTAAGCATCCACGTGATATTCGTCTTGGTAAGCTCCGGGCGGAATCACAAGAAGGGGTTTTCGTATGAAAAAAAGTTTCCTGGTTTTAACCCTCGCTGTGTGTGTGGCAGGAGGGGTTTTTGCACAGTCGCTGTTCAGCATTGGTGCTGGCGGTATTCTCAATTTTGGAGAAGTCGGCAATAACAGTGCTGAAAGAGGTAGAACAACAGGAGAAGATGTCACAAGCGAACTGACGTATGGCGGCTTTGTTTTTTTTGATGCAACGTTTGTTGATCTTTCTGTTGCTATTGTAACTGGGTCTACAACAAGCTTAGCAACATTAGGAGGATCAAAGATAGAGAGAAACTCTTCGGTAACAGCGCTGGACTTTACGCTGCTGGGGAAATATCCCATCGCGCTTGGCGACACGTTTACCTTCTTCCCGCTTCTCGGCTTGGGTTACAACTATGTTCTTTCTGTAGAGTATGATAATATACCTACAGATCTTTTAGGCATTATGTCTTATGCTCCAGTTACGAAGATAAGTGCGGCTGACTGGAGCGCTTTTAGATTCCATCTTGGTGTTGGTGGTGATTTAGATCTCAGCAAAAAAGTATATCTCAGAGGGCAATTGCTTGGCAGTTACCGATTCGCTTCCCCAGCTATCCAGGAGAAGTCGAAAATATATAAGCCTGTGCTTAGTTATCTTGCTGAGGGAGCGAACATACCTGTTGATGCTAGCGGCGGCTTTGGTGGCACTGTCAAGATTGCCATAGGATTTAGGTTCTAGATCTTCAAGCTGGGAGCGCCCAATTTCTCCTTCCCACAGAATATGGAAGCTCCCGGATTTTTTCCAGTTTTACAATCAACAACCAAAAAATAAATCAAAAAAATCTTTTGAAAACCTGTTGACATTCTGGGGTAAATTTCGCATTGTTATAATAGTTGCAAATTGCTCGGAAGGAGGCAAGAAGAAAAACATTGAAAGGAAGCGAAGTGGTTGTCGAAGGAGTTGCCAAATCCTTCGGTACTGTTAAGGTCTTGAATGACGTTAATTTGAAAATCAAACGGGGCGAATTTTTCTCCCTTTTGGGGCCTTCCGGTTGCGGCAAAACAACGCTCTTGCGTATTCTTGCCGGCTTTGAAACCCCGGACTTCGGGGTGGTTACTTTTGACGGAATGAATGTCCTTCCTCTGCCCCCCAATCGGCGCCCGTCAAATACAGTTTTCCAAAGCTATGCTCTGTTCCCCCACCTGACGGTTTTCGAAAATGTGGCGTTTTCTATGCGGCTGAAAAAAATGCCGAAACAAAAAGTCGCCGCTAAAGTCGAAGAATACCTAAAACTCGTGCAGCTTGAGAATCACGCTCAAAAAAAGCCGAACCAGCTTTCGGGCGGTCAGAAACAGCGGGTGGCAATTGCGCGGGCGCTTATCAACGAGCCAGATGTGCTTTTCCTTGACGAGCCGCTTTCCGCTCTCGATGCTAAACTCCGCCACCATATGCTCATTGAGCTTGATACGATCCACGACAAAATCGGCATCACGTTTATCTACGTTACCCACGATCAGGAGGAGGCGCTTTCTGTCTCCGACCGTATCGCGGTGATGAATCAGGGAAACGTGCTGCAAGTCGGCACGCCGCACGAGATTTACGAAAGCCCCGCCACAGATTTTGTCGCCCGCTTTATTGGGGAGACAAATCTCTTTGATGCGACCGTTGCCTCTGTTGTACCGATGGGCAACGAGTTTATGGTGGAGCTGGATATTCCCGAACTGGGGCGGATAAAAGTTACCGACAACGACGAGGTTCGCATCGGGCAGCGGGTGAGTTTTACCATCAGGCCGGAGAAAATCGTCATTTCCAAAGAAAAACCTGCAACCAAGCGGGATGACATCAACCTTTTGCGGGGCGAAGTTGACGAGCCAATCTATTCCGGGTTTCAAACGAAGTTTTACGTTAAAACGGATAACCGCACGGTGATTGGGGTTACCAAGCAGCACGCGAAATACTCTGAAGAAGGGCCGGATATTGTGTGGAAGGACAATGTTTATATTTCCTGGAGCGCCCATGACGGGTATATCGTGGAGGTGCGGGAATAATGCGCGCGGCTGTTGAAAACAAGGAGCCACCAGGCCAGAGCGGAGCGGGGCAAAATCGCCCGGACGCCCAGACAGCCCTTGCAAAAAACCCGGCACTGAAGCAAAACTACGGACCGTTGTACTCGTTCCCCATCGGCGTGTGGTTTTCGATTTTCTTTCTCGCGCCGATTATCATTATCTTGATTTTCAGTTTCCTCAAACGGGGCGTGTACGGCGGCGTTGAGTGGGAGTTTTCGCTGTCCGCCTACCGCAGCCTTGTGGAAGCCGGCATTCTGCGAATTACTGTGCGGACGCTGGTCATTTCGACAATCGCCACGATAATCACGATTTTGATTGCGTTGCCCTGCGGCTACTATATGGCGCGGAGCAAGTATCAAACGGCGCTGCTCCTGTTGATCGTCATTCCCTTTTGGACAAACTTTCTCGTTCGGGTTTTCGCCTGGATGAATATTCTCGGCAGCAGCGGGTTTATCAACGAGTTCCTTTTGAACCTCAATCTTATTCTTGAACCGTTGTCGCTGATGTTTAATCAGCCGGCGGTTGTCATCGTGCTGGTGTATATGTACCTGCCGTACGCGATTTTGCCGCTGTTTGCCAGCATCGACAAGTTCGATTTTTCGCTGTTGGAAGCGGCGCGGGATTTGGGTGCGAGTAATTTTACTTCTATGGTAAAGGTGCTTTTGCCGAATATTAAAAGCGGTATTTTCACGGCTCTCATGTTTACGTTTATCCCGACCTTTGGCGCGTACGCTGTGCCGCAGCTCGTTGGCGGGATGCACTCGTTTATGCTGGGGAACATCATCGCCAATCAGGTTACCCAAGCGAGAAACTGGCCATTTGCCTCGGCGATTACGATGGTGCTTACGGTGATTAGCACGGTGGGAGTTGTGGTGATGATGATGGTTCAGCGGCGGGAAGCTGCCGTTTCCGCGCCGGGTGCGGTGTCTGCGGAGACGCAGGCGCACGCGGCTGCACAAGGAGCGCCGGTATGATGTTCAAAGGTTTAGCAATGCGCGGCATTCTCCCCAAGCGGGTGCATATTCCGCATGGCGAAGCATCGCGCCACGCCCGCCGTTCCAATAAAAGTGCGATTTCTGTTTCCAAGACGGTTTTTATCTTTGCGCTTGTGTTTCTCTTTCTGCCGCTGCTGGTGCTGGTGGTTTCCTCGTTCAACGATTCCACCAGTATGCGCTGGACAGGTTTTTCGCTCAGGTGGTACGAGCGCCTCATCAACGAGCGGCAGCTGTGGATCAGTTTCCGCAACAGCATTCTCATCGCGCTCACGTCAGCCACCGCCGCCACCGTCATCGGAACGCTCGGCGCAATCGGGGTTTGTTGGTATCGTTTCCGTCTGCGCGGCTATGTAAAGACGATTTCCTTTCTCCCGATGATACTGCCGGATATTATTCTGGGCGTGTCCCTTGCCATCTTTTTCGCGGGCGTTGGAATTCCGCTGGGGTTGACTACGGTTTTTATCGCCCACGCAACATTCACGTTGCCCTTTGTTTTTCTGATGGTAACAGCGCGGCTCGATGAGTTTGATCTTACCATTATCGAGGCTGCCCACGATTTGGGGGCGACTGAGCGGCAAACGCTTTTTAAGATAACCATTCCCTTTTGTATGCCGGGAATTCTCGCCGGTTTCCTGACAGCGATTACCCTGTCGCTTGAGGACTTCGTTGTAACTTTTTTCGTGGCGGGCCCCGGCGCGTCAACGTTACCGATTTTTATTTTTTCCGCCATTACTCGTAGAGGCGGTATAACTCCGATGATCAGCGCGCTCTCCGTGGTGATGATCGTAGCTACGGTAGTTCTGGCGTTTTTCCTGAGAAAGTTTCTCAAACAAATCGCGGCAAAATAAAAATCCCGGCTTTGGAAACCGAAGGTTTTTATTCTATATACTCTATATGAAGAGGAGAAGAAAGATGAAAAAAGGTATACTCTTTCTTGCGAGAATGGCTGCGCTGATTGCGCTTGCCGCTTTGTTTTTTGGCTGCGACCGCAGAGAACGGTTGCATATTTTCAATTGGGCGGTGTACACACCTCAATCGGTAATCGAAGCGTTCGAAAAGGAATTCGGCGTGAGAGTGGTATACACCGAATTTGCCAGTAACGAGGAAATGCTTGCCCGGCTTATGGCTGGTGGTGGCAAAGGGTTTGACATCGTGTTTCCTTCAGGTTACTACGTCGGGATTATGATCGAGCAGGGCTTATTGGCGCAGCTTGATCATTCCCTCATGCCCAATCTTGTAAATATCAACCCTGAGCTTCTTGAAAAAGTTAAGTACGACCCCGCAATGGACTACGCAATTCCCTATTTTTGGGGAGGAGCGGGAGTTATCGTGAACACTGCGATGGTTCCCGAATTTGAGCGGGACATAAGCATTTTCAGCCGCGAGGATCTTGCCGGAAGGATGACAATGCTCGACGATCCCCGCCACGTTATTGGCGATGCGTTGAATCATCTGGGCTTCTCGCCAAACTCAAGAAACCCCGAGGAAATTGCCGCCGCCCGCGATCACATTATCGCCACGTGGAGGCCGAACCTCGTAACGTTTAACTCCGAGATAATCGGCACGGGCTTTGCCAACGGCGAGTTTTGGGTGGTGCAGACCTGGGCGGAAAATGTTTTCCTTGAAATCATGGAAAACGAGGAGATGATGGCAAACGCTGTGTTCTTTCTCCCGCCGGGAACTCCTTCGTATACCGATAATATGGTTCTTCTCAAAGATTCGCGGAACAAGGAACTGGCGCACAAGTTTATCGATTTTATTCACCGCCCGGATATTTACGCGTTGTTTCTTGACGAGTTCGGGCTTCCTTCGACGGTCAATATTCCGGCACGGCAGTACACCACGGTAACGCCGTGGTTTTCGGTGGAAGATATGGAACTAACTGGAGAAGTTTTTGACGATGTTGGTCCGGCGATGGCGCATTTTACCGATGCGTGGTTTTCTATAAGGATCGGAAATTAGGTTGTCGTTCGCGGCTGATTGCTGGTTAATCGATTGAGAGTAAGATGCCGAAACTCATTTCCGGGTACTCTTGCATTTTTACAAAAGGAAAGAAGAGAAGAAAGATGAAAAAAGGGATGTTCTTTTTTGCAAGGGCAGTTGCGCTGTGTATGCTTGCGGTTTTGTTTTTCGGCTGCGACCGCAGAGAGCGGCTGCACATCTTTAATTGGGCGGTGTACACTCCCCAATCGATCATTCAGGCGTTCGAGAAAGAATTCGGTGTACGAGTAATTTACACCGAATTCGCCAGCAACGAAGAAATGCTCGCCCGTCTTATGGCAGGCGGCGGCAGAGGGTTTGACATTGTTTTTCCATCAGGCGATTATGTTGGCATTTTGATTCGGCAGGGTCTGTTGGAAAAGCTAAATCATTCCCTTCTGCCTAATCTTGAAAATATCGATCCGTATGTTCTCAGCAAAGCTATATACGATCCTGCAATGGAATATTCCGTTCCCTATTTTTTTGGCGCGGCGGGAGTTGCGGTTAACACTGCGATGGTTCCTGATTTTCCGCGCGATATGAGCATTTTCAGCCGCATTGATCTTGCCGGAAAAATGACAATGCTCGATGATCCCCGGCAAGTTATCGGCGATGCTCTGCACTATCTGGGCTTTTCGGTAAACTCCAGAAACCCCGAAGAAATTGCCGCCGCCCGCGATCACATCATCACTCACTGGCGGCCGAATCTCGTAACGTTTAACTCCGAGATAATCGGCACGGGTTTTGCCAACGGCCAGTTTTGGGTGGTGCAGACCTGGGCAGAAAATGTTTTCGCGGAAATCGCCGATGATCCGCAGAAGCTCAACGACACGGAGTTTTTTGTCCCGCCGGGCGCTTCTTCATTTACCGACAATATGGTTATTATGAACGGCTCGCGCAACGTAGAACTGGCGCACAAATTTATCAACTTCATTCACCGCCCGGACATTTACGCGATGTTTGCTGATGCTTTCGCGTTGCCCTCCACCGTCAACGTTCCCGCGCGGAATTACACCCGCGTAACCCCGTGGTATTCTGTGGAGGATATGAAATTGACCGGGGAAATTCAAGACGATGTCGGTCCGGCGATGGAGTATTTTACAGACGCCTGGTTTTCTATAAAAGTTGGACACTAGATTTTCCCTGTTGAAATACCGCAGACGTTCTCGTCAGTCAATTTCTTTACCTTGAAAGTTAAATCTCCGCTTTAACCGTTACAGCATTTGCGTTGCTAGCAAGCCGACAAGCACACCCGCCAGTGTTACCACAGATGCCGTGCGGTTGTTGGTCATAATTGTCGATTGCGGGATTATTTCGCCAAAGACGATGTACAGCATCGCGCCGCCCGCCGCCGCCAGCGAGAGTGCAATCGCAAAGTCAGAAATGCTCCCAATCAGCATCCCGATAATCCCGCCCGCAAGCGTTGTTGCCCCCGCCAGCGCCGTTAGAATCACAACCTTCACTTTGCCAACTCCCCCGGTGAGCAGGGGCGCGGCGATAGCCATTCCTTCGGGGATATTATGCACCGCGATCATCAACGCCAAAAGCGCACCCAATCTGTAATCGTACGCACCGCCTGAGCCAATTGCCATTCCTTCTGGAACGTTGTGCAAAGCAATCGCAATAAGCATCAGCATTCCCGAACGAAGCATGCGCGGCGCGTTAACGTCTTTTTTATTGTTGATTATAGAGCTTTGGTGGTACAGTTCTTCAGGCGTGTGATGTACACCGCGAGCATCTTTCATTCCAGTTATTTTATCAACCGCGCGGCTTAAAATCATTACAATAATGATACCGATTATAATACCAAAAAGCGAAGTTGCCAGCCCGGAAATATGGATTGCTTCCGGCACAAGCCCAAACGAGACGATGCTGAGCATAACTCCCGCTGCAAACGACAAAAGCCAGCAAATCATATTGTCCGAGGGCTTTCTTAATAAAATCGCGGAAATCAATCCGCCAGCTCCCATTCCAACAATTCCCGCAATTGCGCTCAACAAAATAATCTGTACCATGCAAGTAAGTTAGCACAAACTAACCAATCTGTCAAGCTACTTTTGAACTTTTTTATCTATAATTTATCTGTTATCTGCCTACGCTTTGTCGCTTTTAAGCCCCGCGCCGCACAGGGGAATGAGGCTGTCGCCTTCAATGAAATGCCCCGTTGTGTAAGCTTTGTACGCCGCGTACGTCGCCGCTGTCGTATGCTCCACGTGAAACCCGCTGCGGCTGAGTTCCTCGCGGGCGGGGATTATTCCCGCCTCCGGGGCTGTGATGACAACACGCTGCCCGCCGTAGCCCGCGCTGTCGAGGATTTCCGCCCCCCGCATTGGCTTTCCGATCGCGATGCCCTCAGCGTATGTTGGCTCAGGCGTAACCGTACGCGGGGCAGTACCGGTGTTGTACAGCGGGGCGCACCGTTCACTCTGCACGATGAAGATTCGTGGCAGACTTTTGATACATCCGGCGGTGTACAGCTCGTTCAGCGCAAGCTGGCTTCCAATGAGCAGCGTACCGTTGCCGACCGGAATAAACAAATTGTCGGGAATCTTGCCCAGTTGCTCGTAGATTTCGTATATGAAAGTTTTTGTCCCCTGATAAAACATAGGGTTGTAAACGTGGTTGGCGTAGTAGCAGCCTTCGTCGAGCGCAATTTTCCGGCACGCATCGGCAGTTTCGTCCCGCGTGCCGTCAAAGACAACGCAGTCCGCGCCGTGTGCTTCGATCATTTTGACCTTTGACGGCGATGTTCCGCTCGGCACAAAAATCCGGCAGGCGATACCAGCGCGGGCGCAGTACGCCGCAACCGCATTCCCCGCGTTGCCGCTTGAATCTTGCACAACGCTCTTTACGCCGATGGTTTTGCAGAGCCAGATGAGCGCGGCGGCTCCGCGATCTTTGAACGAGAGCGTTGGCATCGCGTAATCGAGCTTGAACCAGAGTTTATCGCGGTACATCACCGTCGCCGTCATTCCCTCGCCCAGCGTTACCTCCCGCCACAGCTCGCTCAGCGGCGGCATAAAAGCGCGGTAACGGAAAATGTTCCACTCGGCGGTGTCCAGCAGCGCGGGGTCGTATTGTGGCGGCGCAAAGTCCAGCCGGAAAAGCCCGCCGCAACTGCACAAGCTGCGGGTGTCAAGCGGAGCGGTTTTGCCGCAGGTATAACACGCGAATTGCGCCATTGCCGCCGCCCTTAGCCGATTTGGTCTAAGTAACGGAGGAGCTGCGATTCTTCCCTAATCGTAGTCGGCTCGCCGTGTCCAGCGCAGACCACCGTGTCGCCCTCTATCGAAAGAAGGCGCTTCAGGCTTCGGCGCAGTTGATTCCAGTTCCCGCCGGGGAGGTCTGTACGCCCAAAGCTTCCCTGAAAGAGCGTATCCCCGGTAAAAGCAACCCCGGCGGCTTCATCGTGAAGGCAAACGCTTCCGCCTGTGTGCCCCGGAAGGTGCAAAACTTTGAACGGCCCCACGCTGTCCCCTTCTTCAAAAAAGAAGTCCGCATTCGGAAGCGTCTGCCACAGCGCGTTGACATACGCCGCGCTCCCCGCAGCAACGGTGAAACTCTCTTGGTGGGCGGCAAGTGCATCCGGGCACAAGTAATGCGCGTCTCCCCTGTGAATGCCGATTTTCGGGAGCGCCCCGTCTCCGCACACGTCAAGCAGCGCTGGCAACCCCGACAGGTGATCGAAATGCCCGTGGGTCATCAGTATATAGCAGGGCGACCAGTTTAACGTTTCAAGGCGGGCGGCAATACGTTCCGCATCAGCACCCGGGTCAATAACGACACACGGCTGCTTCCCGCCCGCCACCTCGTACGCGCCGTCTAACGCATACAGCCAGCAGTTGGTGCTAACATCCCCTACAACAATGCTGTCAATTTTCTTTTCCATGGTGATGTTATTGTAACCGCTTTTTGCGGAGCTTGCTAGTTGTTTGGGGGGATAGAAATTAAATTATTTTTGTAGTATGCTAAACA
>WQZT01000035.1 GCA_009780595.1 Treponema sp.
TAAAGATGACGCGGGAATCGATGAAGGAAGAAATGAAACAGGAAGAAGGCGACCCGCAGGTGCGGCAGCGCCTGAAAAGCCGCTACCGGGAACTGCTGTCTAAAAATATGCTGAATGAAGTGCCAAACGCCGATGTGGTTATCACGAACCCGACGCACTATTCGGTGGCGCTTTTGTACGACGGGAGCAGAATGAGCGGCCCGACCGTGATTGCCAAGGGCGAGGACGATCTGGCGTTCAGGATACGCGAGGCGGCGAAGTCGCACGGGGTTCCGGTTGTTCCGCACCCGCCTCTAACGCGCACATTGTATAGGGAAACCGAGATCGGCGAAGAAATTCCCCTCCGCTACTGGAATGTGGTGATTCTCGTGCTGGGGAGATTTTTCACGTTTGAGCAGAAGCAGGAACGAACGCGGCGAGCCGCTGGAGCGGAGGCGTAGTATGCGGGTGTGTTGTAAAGCGGAGGTAACCAATGGCTGACGCGGCGCGAACAAATCCCGGCGCGGGAGGGTTCCATCTCCCGGTTGGCGAATACCGAAACGTCGCCCTTTCTCTGGGCGTGCTTTTAGTTGTTGCTGTCATTGTCGTTCCACTGCCGACTATGTTGCTCGATGCACTGTTGGCGATCAATTTGATGTTGGCGTTTTTGGTGCTGCTCATCGTGCTGTACATCCAAAAGCCCACCGATTTCAGCCTGTTTCCAACGGTGCTTTTGGGGCTTACGTTGTTTTCGCTTGCGCTCAACGTTTCCACCACGCGGATGATTTTAACGCTGGGCGAGAACTTTGACGGCAGGCTGATCCGCGCATTTTCCACGTTTGTTGTCGGTACGGGGGGAACAGCGGGTCTTGTCGTCGGTTTTATTATCTTCGTTGCGATTATCGCGGTGCAGCTTTTGGTAATCACCAAAGGCGCGACCCGTATTGCCGAAGTCGCCGCCCGCTTTACGCTCGATGGAATGCCGGGCAAACAGATGGCTATCGACTCCGAGCTTGCCAACGGCGCAATCGACCAAAAGGAACACGCCGCCCGAAAAGACGCTTTGCAGAAGGAAGTTGATTTTTACGGATCGATGGACGGAGCGACGAAGTTTATTTCCGGCAACGTCAAGTTCGGCATTTTCATGATTGTCGTGAATATTATCGGCGGGGTAATTATCGGCGCGTCCATTCATGGCCAGCCGGTGTTGGGCGCAATGACAACGTACACCACGCTTACCATCGGCGACGGGCTTTTGGCGCAACTTCCGGCGCTCCTGATTTCCACCGCGGTGGGTATTGTCGTTACGCGCGCCGTTTCCACCGGGGATTTAACCGCCCAAGTTGCCGACCAATTTTCCCGCTATACAAAGATTTACTGGATCGCGGCGTTTGTGCTGTTCGGCTTTTCGTTGTTGCCCGGTTTCCCGTGGTACATCCTTTTGCCAATGTCCGCGCTGTCTGCGCTGTATGCGTTTAACGTCGGCCGCCGCAAGAAAAAAGAAGCCGCCTTTAACGAGATGATGGCAAAGACAAACGAGAACTCGAAAAAGCCGCACGGTGAAGCGGCGGAGATTCCGCACATGGAGCCGCCGGATCAGCTCTCGCTCGAGCTGGGCTTTGGGCTTATTCCCCTCGTCGACAAGGACAAAGGCGCGGAACTTTTGGAACGGATGCAAGCAATGCGCCGCCAGATCGCGCTTGACATGGGCATCGTCATTCCAAAAATAAGAATTATCGATAATATGCTTTTGGGTTCTTCGGAGTATTGCTTTAAGATTCGCGGGGTTGATGTCGGTAAAAGCACCATTCGCTTGGGCTCGTACCTGTGCATAAATCCCGGCAGTGCCAAAGATGACCTTTCCGGCGAAAAAACCCAAGACCCCGCCTTTGGGCTACCTGCTGTGTGGGTAGCTGAGGACAAGCGCGAAGAAGCTGAACGTGCCGGATACACGGTAGTTGACCCGCCTTCGATAATAGCCACGCACTTGACGGAAATTATCAAGCGGCACGCGGCTGAACTTTTAGGGCGGCAGGAAACGCAAACCATTATCGACAGCCTCCGCAGGGATTATCCTGCTGTGGTCGACGAAGTGATGATGGGGCGGGATGGCAAAGGGCTGACGCTCGGTAGTATTCAAAAGGTGTTGCAGGGGCTGCTGAAGGAGCAAGTTTCCATCAGGAATATGGTGTCGATACTGGAGGCGGTTGCGGACTTTGCACCGCTGACAACGGACACGCGCTACCTTATCGAGAAGGCGCGGCATGCGCTTGCAAGCCAGATTTGTCACCAGTACGCAAGCGAAGAGCGCGTGCTGAATGTGCTTGTACTCGATCAAGCGCTCGAGCAAAAAATCGTTGACAGCAAAGTTCCTGACGGCTTCGGTGATATTCACGCTGCCCTGGAACCGGCTCTGTACAATGCGTGGATACGCAGCGCGGGGAAAGCAGTTCGCGCCGTGCATGAGCAGGGCTACTTCCCAATAATTATGTGTTCCTTTCAGGCGCGATATTTGGTAAAAACCGCGCTGGAGCAAAAGCTCCCGGAAGTAGCGGTTGTTTCAGTTTCTGAAATTACTCAGGATTATTCTGTGAGTTCTATTGGTGTTATCAGGTTGGAAACGCAAGGAGATAAAGCGGCATGAACAGTATTTTTGTCGAAAGGGCATCCACGTACCAGGAAGCGGAAAAGAAGGCGCGTGAAAAGTACGGAGACAGGGTGACTATTCTAGAGCAAAAAACTGTCAGCATACGCGGCGGTTTTTTGAACCTTTTCACGAAAGAGGGAGTGGAGATAACGGGCATGATTCCATCTGTAGGTGCTTTTCCTGCCGCTGGTAAGCCGCCGCTCCGCGCGCCAGTAACTTCGCTAACGGCACTGCCGACACCGTCGCCGACGGCTTCTATCTCGGCGGCGGCGTTAGAGGAAGAAAAAGAGAAATTCCGCGCACTGGCGAACAGCGCTGTCGGTAAAGAAAACGCTGGATTGAAAGAAGTTTTAGCGGAAGTGAAAGCCATCAAAGAAAAACTGGAAAATCAAGGGCTGGCAAGTTCCCGCGAAGAACATCCGACACTCAACCGGATAGACGATCTGCTCATCCTCAACGATTTCCCGCTTTCGTACCGCACAGCGTTGCTCGATCGGATGCGGAAGGAAATTACGCTCAACGGGCTTGAAGATTTTCAGGCAGTGCAGGACAAAGTTTTGGTCTGGATCGGGGAAAGCATAAAAATCTACCAGAACGACAAGTTCAATGTCCGCCCGCGCATTATCATTCTCGTCGGCCCCACGGGAATTGGGAAAACCACGACCATCGTGAAACTCGCCGCCAACTTTGGGCTTGACGAGAAGGCACAGCAAAAGCGGAGCGTTGCGTTTATCACAACCGACACGTACAGAATTGGCGCGAAGCAGCAACTCGAAAAATACGGGGAAGTTATTGAGTTCCCCTGCTATTCCGCTAGTAATACTGCGGAAATGAAAGAAATTATCACGGCGAATTCGGAATGTATCGACCTTTTTCTCATTGATACGCCGGGCAGAAGTCCGCGAGATATGATACAATTAGCGGAGATGAAACAGTTGCTTGACTCCTGCGGGACGTTGGCGGAAGCGCATCTCGCGCTGGCAGCGACAACGAAAGCCAGCGACATCAAGGAAATCCTCAAGCAGTTCGAGACGTTCGATTACCGCTCGGTGCTTATCACCAAGATGGACGAAACGATGCGGGTGGGCAATATAATTGGCGCGCTTGCCGAGAAAGGCAAGTGCATTTCGTATACCACCAACGGGCAAAAAGTGCCGACGGATATACGGAAAGCCAACGTTATTCAGTTTCTGATAAACCTTGAAGGATTCCGGGTGAACCGGATGAAAATAGAAGAAATGTTCCCCGATAACGGAGAGGAACAAATGCAGAAGTGGGGATGATAATGGAAGACCAGGCGGAACGACTAAGGGAAATTATGCGCCAGAGAAACACAGGCGAAAACGGCGGCGATGTATCCGCGCCTGACCGCGAAGAGCCTGCACCGCCAGTAAAGTCCGGCTCGCAGGGTCGTGGAAAAACGAGGATCATTACCATTACCAGCGGGAAAGGCGGTGTCGGCAAAACCAATATGTCGGTGAATATGGCGCTTGCGTACGCGCGGCTTGGGAAAAAGGTCGTTGTGATGGATGCGGACTTAGGGCTTGCCAATGTAAACATCATGCTCAATGTCGTTCCCAAATTCACCCTGTACGATATGATCCGCAAAAATAAAACGATGAAAGATATTATGCTGGAAACCGCATACGGGATTACCATTGTGGCAGGTGCATCGGGATTTTCCAAAATCGCCAACCTGACCGATAAAGAGCGGCAAAACTTTATCGAGGAGCTTAACACGCTGTCTTTTGCGGACATTATCATTATTGATACGAGCGCCGGAGTTTCCAGCAATGTGCTTGATTTTATTGCCGCCGCCGATGACGCGGTGATTGTTACCACGCCGGAGCCGACTGCTATCACCGATGCGTACGGGATTATCAAGATTATCGCGTCAGAATACGAAAGCCATGATATGGAACTTAAACTTATTGTAAACCGCGTGAAAAGCGCCTCCGATGCGAAAAAGGTTTCCGACAGGATGACGTCAATCGCGGGGCAGTTTTTGAACCTGAAGGTTGATTATCTCGGGTTTATTTATGACGATCCTGCGGTTTCCCACGCGGTACTGAGGCAAAAGCCGTTCATGGTAACTGATCCCAAGTGCAAGGCGAGCATTTGCGTTCAGCACATTGTCGGAAAGCTGGAAAAAAACGAGTATAAACAAGCTGGAGGATTTTCTTCGATGCTGAAACGGCTTTTTGGGAAATCTTCCTGATGCCGCACGGTGCAGAGCCAGGAAGGGGGCAGCGTGTTTAATGTTAAGTTAAGCGGAATTTCCGCCGTAGCAGCTTTTGTTCTCTCGCTCCTGATTGGGCTGGTAAGTCGCTCGTCAATGCCTGTGCTGATTATCCGCCCGCTGATTTTCGCGCCTGTGTTTTTTATACTGGCGGGGGTGGTTTCCTACCTTGTCAATCACTTTCTGCCTGAGCTTTTTTCAGGCAGTGGCGACAATGACGCAACTGCCATCAACCTCAACGCCGGAATGGACTCCGCCGGAGCTGACCCCGCGATAGGATCGCGGATCAATATCACCGAAGGGGATTCGCCGTTTATGCCGAGTTACGCCAGTAGCGCACATGCCGCTGGGAACCCTTCTGCGGGTGCTCAGCCTGACGACTCGGAAGAAAACCTGGGCACTATTTCAGATTTGTTTGCGAAGAAAGACAATCCTGAGCAAACGGATTCGCCTGGTATGGGTATGGATCAGAATGCGCAAGATCATTATAATAGTGGGGAAGGGGCGAAGGAAGAATCCCCCCCAGCGGATCAGTTTGTTCCGTGGGAACAATTTGCTCCCCGGGAGCCTGACTCCGCAGCATCCGTGATGACGGATGCTGCACAAGCGGGTTCTGCGGCAGCATCGCCAAAGACGGGAACGGGAGCGTCAAAGGCAGCGGCAATTTCGGGCGCTTCTTTGGCGGCAGATTTCTTCCCTGATTTGGATGCGATGGCGGGAGCTTTTGCACAGACGGAAGGGGGAACGTCAGATGAACAGCCTGGTTTTACCGCCGCTCCCAAACCGTTGCGGAAAAATAAAGCTCAAAGCTGGTCTGAAGATTTTAATGCCAAGGAAATGGCAATGGGGCTGAGGACAGCATTAAATAAAGAGAAAGAGGGATAATATGGGGAAGGTCTCCGGAAGTAATCAGGAAGCTTATTCCATGGAACAGCAAAAAGAGGACGAACTCTGGATACAATACCGCAAAACTCATGACATGGGTATTCGGGAGACGTTTATTACGCAATACGCTCCTTTAGTGAAATATGTAGCGGGAAAGGTTGCGGTTGGGATGCCCCACAATGTGGAATTCGATGACCTTGTGCAGTTCGGGGTTTTCGGGCTGCTTGATGCAATCGATAAATTTGATCCTGATAAAAATGTAAAGTTCAAAACCTATGCAGTTACCCGGATTCGCGGCGCTATCATCGATGAACTTCGCTCTATTGACTGGGTTCCGCGCTCGGTACGGCAGAAAACCCGCGAAGTGGAGGACACCATCGGCTCGCTGGAAGCGCGGCTGGGAAGAACTGCCACGGATCAGGAAATTGCCGGAGCGATGGGCTTAAGCGAGGAAGAATACCTTAAAACATTGCAGAAGATTTCCGGAACTTCAATGCTTTCTATTAACGAAGTGTGGTATTCAGGCGATGATAACGACAGAGTCTCTATCGGGGACAGCATAGAATCCCCGTCAAGTCTTAACCCCGATGTTATTGCCGAGCGGGACGAAATAAAACGGGTGATCGCACAAGCCATCAATGAGCTGCCCGAAAAAGAAAAGAGAATATTGGTTCTTTATTATTTTGAAGATATGACGTTACGAGAAATAGGGCAGATATTGGAAGTTACTGAATCGCGGGTTTCGCAGCTTCATACGAAGGCGATTATGCGACTCCGCTATAAACTGCGAAATGGGCCGCGCGGGATAATGTAACTATGGTAGATTTCATCCAGCTTCAGCATATCGTGAAAGAGCGCTTGGAGCAGGATCGAAACATACGAACGGTTACAGCGACAGGGGCGACGCTGGAAGATGCGGTGTCGCAAGCGGCAACGCTCCTTAATATCCCCGTGCGAAAACTCGAATATGAAATTACCGAGCGCGGGAATTCGGGGTTTCTTGGTACGGGTAAAAAAAATTGGTCGATATCGGCGTATGAAACAATCGTTGTAAAAAAAGAAAAAAAACGCGAGGCGCAACTCTCAGAGGATGAGCTCTCTGAGGACAAGGTAGAGGAAGATGTCAACGGCGAGGTTTATATTCACCTCAGCGAGGAAGGGGCGTTTATTAAGGCGACAGCGCCCAAAGGGAACGGTCGCAAAGCTCTGCCCGCGGCTGCCATCGAATTGCTCCACAAGCGCAATATTTCAGAGTACGACGAAGCTCTCGTTGCCAAAATTGTCAAGGATGCTGAGGGGGAATATGTGCGGGTGGGTGGTTTTGAGCGCATGTATTCGCACGACAGTTTTGTTAACATAGAATTCCATGAATCTGAGATGCAGGCTTGCATGAGCGTAAGCCCGCCGGGAATTGGCGGCTGTGATATTTCCCCCGAAGCGTACTTGCGGCTTTTAAAAACCAAAGGCGTTGTATACGGAATTAACGAGAAGTTAATCAAACAATTTGCCGACCGCCCGATATACAAAGAAAAAATTGTGGTTGCCGAAGGCTTGAGACCTGAGGACGGGCGGGATTCGTATATTCAATATAACTTTGAAACCGATCAGGGCAAGGTGAAGCTGAAAGAAGGCAGCGATGGCAGGATCGATTTCAAAGAGCTCAACATTATCAATAACGTATTTAAAGATCAGCCCCTCGCAAAAAAAATGCCGCCCGGTCAGGGTGTTCCCGGCAGAACTGTTACTGGAAAAACGCTGCCCGCCAGAGACGGCAGGGACACGCCGCTTCCGGTGGGTAAAAACGTTCACATTGCGCCTGATGATGTTACGATAATATCCGATATGAACGGGCAGGTGATTATTGCTGGGGGCAAGATCAACGTGGAGCCGGTTCACACGGTTAAGGGTGCTGTTGACCTGAAAACTGGCAACATCGTGTTTTTGGGAACGGTGGTTATTCAGGGGAATGTGGAGGACGGCTTTTCAGTGAAGGCCGCCGGAAATATCGAAGTTAACGGAACGGTTGGCCGTGCCGAGCTTGACGCTGAAGGGGATATTATCGTTCATCAGGGGATTACGGGGAAGTCAAGCGGTATGGTTCGGGCGGGCAGGTCGATCTGGGCGCGGTTTATCGAGAACACGAAGGTCGAAGCGGGAAATATGGTGGTGGTTTCTGACGGGATCATCAATTCGCAGGTTGATGCCTACAAGCGGATTGTGTGCCGGGGAAAACGCGCCAATATCGTGGGCGGACGGCTGCGGGCATCGGAGGAGATCAACGCGAAAATCTTGGGCAGCCCGACGAGCGGAACGGAAACTGTGTGCGAAGTGGGGATCGACCCAAAAAACAAACTCCTGTTTGAAACGCTTTTGGCAAAAAAGACGGAAATGGAAAAGCAGTTCGATGAAATCCAGCTTAACATCCAGACGCTTGTTAATATAAAAAAGCAACGGAAATCGTTGCCCAAAGATCGGGAAACGTACCTCAATGAACTGATGGACAAGCGGCAGCTTTTGACGACAGATATGCGGATCAACACCGAAGAAATTATGAAAATCCAGGAACTTCAGGCGGCGATTAAAACGCGCGGCAGGGTTTCGGCATCGGTGAGGGTGTATCCGGGAGTGAAGATTATTATTCGGGATGCGGTGAACAATGTCAACGCCGATTACCGCGCAGTTACGTTTATTCTTGAGGATGGCCTGATCCGCGTAATTAAATACGAAGAACCCAGTGATGAGGCGATGAGGGGGCCGGATGGCTATACAACCGATTGACCTTCAAGCTCTTTTCGCTCAGTCGGGCAACGTTGGAAAAACGCAAGCCGCGATTCGGGACGGGCAGCAGATGCAGTCAACACTTCAACAGGCGGAGGCTCAAAAAAAACTCGAAGCAAATGTCCGCACGGTGAACGAAGCTCAGGAAATGGGCAAGGACACTTCCACGATCAAAGATCAGGGTGGCGGCGGCGGGCAAGCGTACCAGGGCGGGTACAAGAAAAAACAGCAGCCCGAAGATGCCCCTGAGAAAGAAGCCCCCGCCTTGATTCGGGATTCCGCACTAGGCCGCAATATTGATTTGTCAGGGTAGATGATATGCCGACCGTATTTGCGGCTGTGGCGCTTTCCGCGTTAGCCTTCTCAATTTCAGTATTTTCTTTCTTCTATTTTAGAGCGTACCTACGCCGGAGAACCGCGCACGGGCGCATTCTTGCGGAACTTCGGGAAGAAGTCAACGGCATTCTGCGCTTGATTAACGAAACCACCGACAAAGATATTTCGCTTATCGAAGAGCGGGAGAAGAACCTGAAAGCTCTGCTGGAAGATGTTGACAAGCGGCTGCGGCTTTACGTGCGGGAGATGGAAAGAAAAGAGGAAAGCCAAACCCTGCAAGCATCTTTGGTGGCGCAAACGCAAACGCCCCCGCCGCCTCAACCGCACACGCCGACATATCTGGAACTGGGGAAAAACCGTTACCGCGTAAGCGCGCCCCAGCCGGGAGAGCTTTTTGCCCCGCCAGTGCCGCCTGCGGATGCTGCTGCAACCGCCGAAAGTACGGCGGCGGAGGAGTTATCCCCGGTCGAACAAATCCGCTCGCTTGTGCGGGCGGGTTTTACCCCGCCAGTTGTTGCTTCCCGCCTGGGGATTAGCATCGCCGAAGTGGAAGTTGTCGCGGCTCTTATGGAGCGGCGGGAAGAATAGGGAACAATCCCACAGATAAATGTAAGAAAATTTTTCAACAAAAACCTAAAGTTTTCAGGCCGTGATGCCGATACTGAGATGGGAGTATTCTGTTTGTTTGTCCGAATGTCCGCGGCATGCTGGCAGGTGAATGGATGACTCCGCGCAGGCAAGGATGTCTGCGACATAGTATCACGGAGGATCTCTATGATCATCAACAACAATATATCCGCACTATTTGCGGATCGGTCCCTGAGAGTCGTCGATGGCCGGCTCAGCAAGGGAATGGAAAAACTTTCGTCAGGCTTGCAGATTAACCGCGCAGGTGATGACGCTTCAGGGCTTGCAGTTTCCGAGAAATTGCGAAGTCAAATCCGGGGCCTGCATCAGGCTTCCACAAACGCTTCCAACGGCATTTCATTTATTCAAGTTACCGAAGGTTACCTCGAGCAGAGCCAGAGTATTATCCAGCGGCTGCGGCAGCTCGCTGTCCAGGCGGCGAACGGTATTTACACTTCCGAGGATCGTCTGTACATCCAGGTGGAAGTTTCCGCGCTGGTGGCAGAAGTCGATCGCATCGCCAGCCACGCCCAGTTTAATGGAATGAATCTGCTGACCGGCCGCTTTGCCAGAGCAGACGGGCAGGGGATAACAATTCCAACCGCGTCAATGTGGCTGCACATTGGGGCAAATATGGATCAGCGGACGCAGGTTTTTATCGGCAATATGTCGGCGCGGGGGTTGGGAATCCGCAACATGGGTGATATGAGCTTTATTTCCCTTGAAACTCCCGATGGTGCAAATCAGGCGATTGGTACGCTCGATCAGGCACTGCAAACTATCAACAAACAGCGGGCTGATCTTGGTGCGTACCAGAACCGGCTTGAATACGCTGTACGCGGGCTTGACATTGGCGCTGAAAATATGCAAGCTTCCGAATCCCGCATCCGCGATACCAACATGGCGAGCCAAATGGTCAATCACACGCGGGATCAGATACTGTCCCAGGCGGGTATTGCAATGCTGGCGCTAGCCAACCATCGGGCAACAGCAGCCTTGCA
>WQZT01000036.1 GCA_009780595.1 Treponema sp.
CGAAAATGCTCGTAATCGCCGGATTTACCCATTGCGGCAAGAACCTGCTGCGAAATGTGTTCCGGCGCGACCTTCAACTGCCCGGAAACGTGATCACGGCAGAGCGTCTTGAAAAATTCGCCGCCCCGCTGTTTATCCATTTCGATAAAATCAAAACGCAACCCTGAACGGATGAAAACCTTCTTGATTTTGGGAGATGCATTTCGCAGAGCCGCCAGCGTTTGCAAGTACGCGCCGTGATCCGTTTTCAGGTGCGGGCACGGCGTGGGGTACAGACATTCGCGCTGTGGGCAAAAACTCCCCTTTTCCTGCCGTCCGCACGCCGGGCGGTAAAAATTGGCTGTCGGCCCGCCTGCATCGTGGATGTAGCCCTTGAACCCGTCCATGCGGGTAAGCCCCGCCGCTTCCTTGACAAGACTTCCGCTACTTCGGGATTGAACCGCCCGCCCCTGATGCAGCGCGATGGCGCAAAACGAACAGCCGCCGAAACAGCCGCGGCTTGTTGCAAGGGAAAATGCAACTTCTTTCAGGGCGGGAATTCCACCTGAGGCATCGTACATCGGGTGGGCGCGGCGGGTGAAGGGCAGTTCGTACAGACGGTCGAGTTCTGGCTCCGAGAGCGGGAACGCCGGCGGATTGTGCAGCACCCAGCGGCTGGGAAGCGGAGGCTCGCCAGCGGTTTCCTCCAGCAACGCTTTACCGCTTGCGGGATCGGAGTTCAGTTTCTGGAGCATGAAGTGGTCGGCGTAGGCGCGCAGAGAATCGGCATCGCGCCCGTGCACCGCCTGATAGCCGGGCAGCTTCACCGCATCCGGCGGGAACTCTTCACCCCGCTGCGGCCGTACAATCACCGAAGTTCCCCGCACATCGCGGATGCTTTCAACCGCCTGACCATCGGCAAGGCGGCGCGCGATTTCGGTGATTGCCCGCTCGCCCATCCCGTACACCAAAATATCCGCCTTGGAATCCAGCAGTATCGAGCGGCGCACAGTGTCCGACCAATAATCGTAGTGGGCGAAACGGCGGAGACTCGCCTCCAAGCCTCCGATGATGACGGGAACGTTTTTATACGCCCGCCTCACCCCTTCGACGTATTTTAACAGCGCGCGATCGGGGCGAAAACCCGCCGCGCCGCCGGGCGAATAGGCATCTTCGGAGCGGGGCTTTTTGGCGGCGGTGTAGTGGGCAACCATCGAGTCGAGATTGCCAGCGCCGATGAGAAACGCCAAACGGGGGCGACCGAGCGCGGCGTAGGGAGATGGCGCGGTGGTGGCTTGCGCGGGCTGAGCAATAATCCCAACGCGGAAACCTTCCGCTTCCAGAACGCGACAAATCATTGCCACTGCAAACGTCGGATGATCCGCGTAGGCATCACCTGAGACAAAGATAAAATCGCACTCGTTCCAGCCGCGCCGTTCCATATCCGCCCGACACACTGGCAGGAAAGCGGACATTTCAGGTGAAACGCCTTGTTCGCAACCTCGTGAAAATGGGCGGGTAGATTTCTTGGACAGAATTAAACCTTGACTACCGAAGTAACTTCCGGAATTACATCTTTCAAATACGATTCAATTCCCATTTTAAGAGTCATCTCGGACATAGGGCAGCCAGCACACGAACCGGTCAGTTTAACCGATACGGTTCCGTCTTCCGCCATAGATACAAATTCCACATCTCCGCCATCCGCTTGAAGATTGGGACGCACGGTATTTAAAGCAGTCTTGACTTGCTCTTCTAACATAATAATCTCCTCATTGTAAACTAATTTATTGTAGCATAACTTGGGAAGAAAAAACAATCTCGCACGTTACGGCTCGTGAAATCCCTTCGAGAACATTGCCATGCTGAGGACTTCCGACCAGCGGAAACTGTTTACCATCATCGAGAAAACGGGCTTGAGCGAAAAAATGGTTAGGCGAACACCGCGAACTTCAAACGCAAGGCGGGCGTTTTTGTATTCGGTGGTTATATACGGCAGAAGATTGATGGCGCACAGCATTCCGTAGGCGAACTTCCTTGAAAGCCGCGCGTCTTTGCGGAGGCTTTTGACAAGGGCGCACGGATCTGTCGTCAGGGAAAATACAAGCCCAAGTGCGGCGAAGGCGTACAGACGGCTCGGCAAAATGAAGGCTGATTTTATGCTCGCAAGATTTTCTGCGAGATTTTCGGTAAAACTTGCCTGGGTAAATCGTGCCAGGAAAAAGCCGCCTGTTACGTCGTTTCCGAAACGTGCGCCGGTCATAAAAATGCTGAAGGCAAAGAGCGTAACTGGAATTAAAATCTTTGCCGCCTGAAGCCACTGCCGCTTTCCCGCTCCCAGCGCGAGCAAAACCACACAGGCGGCAAAAACGGCAGCGTTTAATTCAAGCGAGCGGGTGAAGGCAAGCGCGGTGGAACAAACGAGCGCGGCGGCAAGCTTGAAGCACGGGTTTACCTTCGATAAAAAATCACTCATTTGACGCACCTCCGTTGTCCCTGTTGCCGCCGCCGCCAAGCCGTATAATCTTATGCGAAAAATCGCGCGCGACAGTTTCGTTGTGCGTGGAAAAAATCACCGTTAGCCCGCTCTTCGCTTTTTCCACAAGCAGCTCCATAATCGCACGGATGTTTTCGTAATCCTGCCCGTATGTCGGTTCATCGAGTAACAGCAGCTCCTGCTCCCCGGCAAGCATTGCCAGCACGGCAAGGCGGCGCTGCTGCCCCTGGCTTAAAAGGTACGGCGAATATTTTTTATAACCTTCAAGATCAAAAACGCGGAGCAGCCGCAGCGCCCGCTCTTCCTGTTCGGCTTTGCTTTCGCGTTTGTGCCAGCGCTTGACGCTGTACAGAATCTCGTCGTACACGGTAAGCGCCAAAAACTGGCTGGAAGGATTTTGAAACACAATGCCACACTTTGAAAAAACATACTGCTTCCCAAGCGCCGAAAGTTTCCTGCCAAAAAAATCAATCGCCCCTTTGTACGCCCGCTGCTTGATCAGCGTTGTGAAGAACGTCGTTTTTCCGCAGCCGCTGGGGCCGAGCAGCGCCGTCAGCGTTCCTTTTTCAAACAACATATCGGGGTACGAAATACCGCCCGCAGTTACGCCCCGCGCGGTTACAACAATGTCCCGCGGTTGATTGCAATCGCGGTTTGGCGCGTGGCTGGGAGCGCGGCTTTCCGCGGCGGCAACGCTGCTTGCCCTATCCCGCTCCATAATAACGCCGTCAAGTGAAACAACGCGGTCGCACACGCCATCCCACAGCGCGGTGTTGTGATCGATGGCAAGCACAGTCGCGCCGAGATTCTTGATAACTGCGAGTATTTCCCGCGCGGACTGCGTGTCGATATTTGCAAACGCCTCGTCTAAAATAACACACCGCGAGCGGAGAGCCACGATGCAGCACAGGGCGCACTTTTGCTTTTCCCCGCCGGACATTTCGTTAAAGTTCCGGCGTAGCAAATGCCGTATGCCAAGCCTATCTGCCGCCCTGTCGATAATGCCCGCCGCGTCATCCGGCGGCGAGCCAATATTTTCAAGGCAAAATAAAAGCTCGTTTTCAAGGTTGTTCATGCAGAACTGAATATCGCAGTTTTGAAACATCATCGACACATACGCAACACGTTTGTCGGGGGTAAGCGAGTGAATGTCAACGCTGCCAGAATTGTCGCGGTACGCCACGCTCCCCGATTCCAGAATGCCGCCGTTTTCCGGGTACAGCCCCGCGAGTATGTAGGCGAGCGTACTTTTCCCGCAGCCGCTTTTTCCGGTAAGCACAGTTATCGAACCTTCAGGCACGGTGAAGTCAATGTTTTCCAAAATATTTTTTTTGGAATTTTCAAAATACCTGAAGGTTATATTTTTCGCTTCAAGACGCATCGCTTACCGAAACCTTTTTGCTAACTATTTTCCATTAGATTGGAAGTATCAGAAGGATCGGAATCATCGAGCCGTTTCGCGCCGATTGGGTAGCTTTTCAAAACGCCCGCCTTCGCAAGAGCGTCAGCCAAAACTTTGGAAACTACTCCGGCAAAAAGCATCGCGCTTGCAACCCTGACGAGAAAACGCGCCGCCAGAAAGCCAAGTGAAAACTCCGCAAGAAACCCCAGATACCAATCGAGAATCAGGCTGAAAAACGCGCAGACCGCAGCCGCCAGAAACATCGAACCCCAGTTGAACTTTTTATACCTGAACAGAAAAAAGACAAGCTCCGCGCCCAAGCCCTGCAACAGACCCGACGCGATAACAATTGCGCCCCACGGGCTGCCCATCGGAAGCTGCACCGCCGCCGACAGAATCCCGGTAACCAGCGCGATGCCGGGCTTTCGCATGATGTACATCGCAAGGGTGTTGCCGATAAACCAAATGCCGAAAACGGCTTCCATTGCCAGAAGTCCCAGCCCCAGCAGATCAAAGAGCGGCCGCACGAATTGGACAACATAGTCCGCCGAGAGGTACATCACACCCAAGGAGACTGACATCATGCTCACAAGAATTACGTCTTTCAATTTCCACGAGTAAAGAGCCGACACAGATTTTTTGTTTTCCATAAAAAGCCTCCGTTCAAAAGTTCCTGGAACAGAAGCTCTCCGCAGCACAACGCGCCGCGCACACACTCCCTACGCCGGTATTATCCGGATCAGGTTGTGGGTTAAGGTCTCAGCCTCTCTCAGCCGCCGAAGCAGCACCCCAGGATGTTACCAGTGTAGCAGGAGTTTTCTATGTTGTCAACAAATAAAAAATACTCTACGGAAATGAAGGGAAATATGTATTGACTAAGCGATCTAAATTCGGTACTATAAAAAGTAGGAGCATACAATGATTAATATTGTCGAGGATATAAAGTCGATCTCCTATGTAAAAACTCATACAGCTGAAATATTGCGGCAGGTTGCTGAAAAAAATAACCCAATAGTTATAACTCAAAACGGTGAATCGAAAGCCGTCATAATGGACGTCAGACATTATCAAAAAATTGTCGACACGCTGAATTTATTCAAAATATTATCAATTGGTGAGAATGATATTAAAAGCGGCAAAATATTCACTCACGATCAATTAAATAAAAAAATTGATAAGATATTGGCAGAAGAATGAAAACTAAAATAATCTGGTCAGAAGATGCCGGAAATGAATTATTGGAAATAATTTCATATATCAAAAAGAATTCCGGAAAAATAAATGCAAAAAATATCCATAAGAAAATAATGGATACAGTAATCGACGCTTCCGACAATGCTGAAGGCAGAAGAATATCGCCCCTTTTGAGGGATTTTGGAATTATTGACATTCATCAAATAAATGTAAATCCTTGGGCAATATACTATAGGGTAGAAAATAATACTATGAAAATTATTTCCATAATTGATACGCGAAGAAATTTAGAAGAAGTACTGTATCAAAAAATGCTGGAAGGAAAAATTACGTCAGCAACCTCGCTCTAACGGACGAGGGTATAAAGGTTCCTTTCCTTCCCACTACGCGCTTTTCGCCTTTCTCTCCCACTGCGTGTGCGCGGCAGCGAGCAGCTTGTTGTTGATGTTACTCCGCATCGTATGCATAAATATCTTTTTCTCCATTTCGCTCTTGCTGAACACCCGTATTTTTTCCTCGTACTTTGCCTCGGCGAAAAACTGCGCGGTTATTCTCTTCAGGAAATAATCCTGCAGCACTTCTTCCGGCAACGACTCAATGAGCCAGTGAAAATATCTGATATTGTTTACATGTTTGTTGCTGTCAACATCCGATTTATACACTAAATATTCACACTGGTGTTCGCCGCCGTTTATCACCTGAATAATACCGAGGTCAACTTCCTGCGATATGTGCGCGTCCATCCCCCACTTCGATTTTATTTCATTAAAAATCGGAACGGGTCTTTTTTTCTCGATGTCGTAAAAAACCCACACGCCTTTCGCCTTGCCAATGACAACACCCGATGCGTCGTAAATTATATTTTCCCTGTATCCTTTCACGAGCGTGTACTTGGAAACCCAGGTTCTGATGACGATAGTTTCTTTGTACTTGGGATACCGCGTCATATCGATGGTTCCCGAAATCAGCACCCAGCCGATGTTTTGCTGTTCAAGGCTGTACAAAGAATGGTTGATATTGTAAGAATGTTCCGCGGCTGTTTCTTCCAGCAGCGTCAAAATTGTTGTCGGAGAAGCCTCACCGTACTTGTTCATATCGAAGTACCGAAGCTCAAACGTCTTGTCAAAATAATTGTTCATACTCGTTTGACCCGAGTATTCAGGTGAAGTTGCAGAAAATTGTTGGATGCGCGCTAGACCAGATAGCGCTTGAAAACTCTCCGTTCCCCCTTGCCTTAATTACAAAAAATAAGTATTCTATAGACAAGAAATACTGCTATTCATGCGAGGTTCACCAATGGAATTTATTAAATCAGGAAAAACAAAAGACGTTTACAGGCTGGGCGACGGTAATTACCTGTTGCGCTTCAAAGACACGGTTACTGGGCATCCTTCGGGGGAATCCGACCCGGGCGGTAACGTTGTTATCGGCTCGGTGGCGGGTGTTGGTTCAGGCGCGCTGAAAATGTCGGTTTATTATTTTGAACTTTTGAAAAAACACAACATCCACACGCACTATGTCAGCGCGGATTTGTCGAAAAACGAGATGGTTGTCCGTCCCGCCACTGCGTTCGGCAAGGGCATGGAGTTCGTGCTGCGGTATAAGGCGTCAGGCAGCTTTGTCAGGCGTTACGCTCTGTACTGCCAGGAAGGTGAAGTGTTGCCGGAAGTTTTCGAGGCGACCTTGAAAGACGACGGGCGCGATGATCCCCCGGCAACCAGCGAGACGCTCGCCGCGCTGAAGCTGATGACACCAGCCCAGTACGATGAAATCCACAGCCAAACGGTGAAAATCTGCGGGCTTATCAGAGACGACCTGAAAAACCGCGGGCTTGAGCTTATCGACATCAAGGTTGAGTTCGGCATCGTCGACGGCAAAATTGCGCTTATCGACGAAATCAGCGCGGGCAATATGCGCGTGTACAAAAACGGCGCAAAGCTTGATTATCTAGCACTTTCAAGCCTTATATAGGGGGAAAAAATCGGCATCCGTGCCGATTTTTTCCCTTATGAGTTTGCTTTGCAAACTCAAGCGTTACATTATTACAGCGGCATCCCTGCCGATTTTTTCCCTTTGAGTTTGCTTTGCAAACTCAACCGTTACCTTTATTACAGCGGCATCCCTGCCGCCCGCCAACCAGCACCAAGCTTGCTATATACTCAGAATAACCCGCGCGATTGAGAAGTACATTAACAGCGATGCAGCGTCAGCGATGCTGGTTATTACCGGGGCTGCCATCATCGCCGGGTCGATCCCTATTCGCTTGGCAAGCATCGGCAAAAGCCCGCCCACCGATTTGGCGACAATAACCGTGCAGATTAGCGTCAGCGAAACAACTAAAGCCAGCGGGATATTCCCGTTGTTCATAACGTAAATACGGCCAAAGTTGACCGCCGACAGCGCCACACCGCATAGCAGCCCGACGCGGGTTTCCTTCCAGAACACGCGCAGGAAATCCCGCAGGCGTATGTCGCCCAGCGCCATCCCGCGAATGATGAGCGTCGATGCCTGAGCGCCGGAATTGCCGCCCGTGTCCATCAGCATCGGAATAAACGCCACCAGAATCGGCATTACCGCAAGGCTTTCCTCAAACCCTTCGATAATACTGCCGGTGATCGTCGCCGAAAGCATCAGCACCAAAAGCCACAGGAAGCGGTTTCTCGATAACTGTATAACGCCCGTTTTCATATACGGATCGTCAGACGGCGTCAACGCGCCCATTTTTTCGATGTCCTCGGTGCTTTCCTCAACGATAACGTCAACAATGTCGTCAACGGTGATAATTCCCACGAGCAACTGTTCCGTGTCAACCACCGGCATTGCCAGAAAGTCGTACTTTTGAAACTGGTCGGCGATAGTTTCCTGGTCATCAGACGTTCGCGCAAAAACAACATTGCTGTCCATTATATCGCCAATCAGATCGGTCGGGCTGGAGAGCATCATTGTTTTCGCCGTAACAACGCCAACCAGCAGGCGGTTGCTGCGTATCACGTAGCAGGTATAAATCGTCTCTTTGTTCAGCCCGGTTGTGCGGATGGTGTTGAACGCCTCCTGCACCGTAGCGTCCTCGCGCAGGGCGACGTACTCGATGGTCATAATGCTACCCGCCGATTCTTCCGGGTATTTGAGAATCTGGTTGATAGTTTTCCGCTTTTCGCCCTGAACGTTTTTCAGCACCCGCCTGACCACGTTGGCGGGCATTTCTTCGATAAAATCAACCGCGTCATCAACAAACAGCGTGTTCATTATTTCGCCGATTTCCGTATCGGTCAGCGCCTCAACAATAACCTGCTGGCGATCGCTTTCCATATAGGTAAACACATCGCTGGCTATTGATTTGGGCAGAATTCTGAACACCTGAATGGTTTTTTCTTTGTTCAGCTCATCGAAAATCTCGGCAATATCCGCGATATTCATATCGGACAGAGCTGACTTCAGCGTCGCAACATCGGGAGAACCGCTTTCCACAAGCGTTACAATTTCTTCTTTGTTCATGGGTATCTAGGATATGCTATGCATACTCGACACCGGCAGGGGCGCTTTACCGCAAACTTTTACGCAAAACACCTTGACGACAGAAAACGGGAGGCTTTGATAAGCCTGCGCTATTGCTCGTACTACCGTAAGGGTCACTGTCGGTTTTTTGCAAGCTCACCTTTTACCTCCTGCTGTTGGTTTGGTTTATGTTTGATTTTATCTATATTATTCTACAAGAAAACAGTTTTTTTGTCAATACTTTTTTAATAATAAGAAATATTCGCCTTGCAAACCGCCCATAATAAATTTATATTTATTATACTGACCGCGTTTGCGGAGGTGAATGTCGTCTGGTGGCGGCTGCGGACTTCAAATCCGTCAAAGGGTGGAAACGTCCTTGGTGAGTTCGATTCTCACACGCCTCCGCCATTTTTTGAAATGCGGGGATATGTCGGATACTGAAGTAATTATTTGTTTTGAAAACACTTCTGGCGCGGTTATGGCTGAGCAGGATTTGCAGGCGGCGGGTTTTGCCGTTCAGGTGATGCCTGTTCCTGCGACGGTGCGCGCAGGGTGCGGGTTTTGCCTCCGCTTTGCGCCGGATGCCGGGCGCAGCGCTGCCGCTTTCCTCCGCGAGCGCGGCGTTTGCGGCATCGAGGCGTACACGCGCAACCGGGCTGACGGTGTTGTTTCTTATGTAAAAATAGATATAGCACACGAAATAAACGGAGCAAACGATGAACAGTAAACTTTCCTCATCGCTGTTGTCAAACTGCACATCAGGCGGCTGCGGCGCGAAAATCGAAAGCGCAGCTCTCGCGGGGTTGCTTGCGTCTCTGCCGCCCACTGCCGATAAAAACCTCCTGGTCGGTTTTGATACCAGCGACGATGCGGCGGTTTACCAGCTCGACGGGGAGCGTTCCCTTATTTTTACGGTTGATTTTTTTCCGCCGATGGTTGATGACCCGCGAACCTTCGGGCGGATTGCGGCGGCGAACGCGCTCAGCGATGTGTGGGCGATGGGCGGGCGGGCGCTGCTGGCGCTGAACCTCGTGTGTTTCCCCGAAGCGATGGACAAGCGCGTTCTGGCGGAAATTATTGCGGGCGGCGCGGAGAAAATCGCGGAGGCGGGAGCGGCGCTGGGTGGCGGTCATTCGATTTACGACCGCGAGCCGAAGTACGGGCTTGCCGTTACCGGAATCGCGGAAACCGCCAAAGTTCTGCGGAATAATACGCCCGCCGCCGGGGATAAGCTCATCCTTACCAAGCCGCTGGGGACGGGTATTGTTATGGCGGCTCTGCGGGCGGGGATGGCAGGCGAAGATGCCGTGCGCGCGGCGGTGGCTTCAATGGAGCGGCTCAACCGTTACGCGTGCGAGAGTATGGCGGGCTTTGCCGTCAGCGCCTGTACGGATATTACCGGGTTCGGGCTGATTGGGCACGCGCTGGAGATGGCGGGTTCATCGGCGACGCTGGCGCTGGATGCTGCCGCACTGCCGTATATTCCGCACGCGGCGGCGTACGCTGACGAGTACCTGCTCACCGCCGCAGGGCAGCGCAACCGCAACCGGGTTGCGGGGGCAGCTTCTGCGGAGGGAACGCCGGGGCAGTCCGTTGATGTCAGCCGGCTGCCGTTTGCGGTGCAGGAGCTTCTCTTTGACCCGCAGACTTCTGGCGGCTTGTTGATTGCCGTTGCCGCGCGCGAGGCGGATGCGCTTGTCTCGCGTATCCGCGAAGGTGGAGACAGCGCCGCCGCTATTATCGGGGAAGTTTTGCCACGCGCGGAAGTTCCGATTGTGTTCGTATAAGGAGCGTTGCAAATGAAGATTTTGGATATGCGGGGGCAGCCTTGCCCGATGCC
>WQZT01000037.1 GCA_009780595.1 Treponema sp.
AAACACTCCGCAGAGAAATGCTTTTAATTCCACGAAGAATAGCAGGGGGCGTAAAAAACCTCAGAGCAGTCTGCGAAAATACTGGATTATTCTTTTCTGGCTGACGTTTATTATTATCCTGTACGGCTTTTTTCTTTTTAATCGGGAAGCAATTACTAACAGCATCGCAATCATTCGGAATGAAAAAACAACCCAACCAGAGCGGGAAAACATCCCCGCCCCGCCGCAGTCTAAACCCGCAACGCCGCCCGCGCACGTTCCAACGCCGCCTGTCGTTGTGCAGTCGCCCACACCGCCCGCGCACGTGCCACCACCTCCGCCCGCAGTGCCGCAGCAACAGCCGTCGTCTGTGGCAATGCTTCCGCCGCCGCCTGCCGTGCAGGAACGCTCGCTTTACTTCACGCAGATCGACCGCGCCGGGATGATACTACGCAGCAAGGTAAGCCGCAGGCTTCCCGTCTCCGACACGCCGATGTCCGATGTGCTGCGCGTGCTTGTTGAGGGACCTAACCAAGACGAAGCGAGCCGGGGGATTCTTTCGCTTATCCCTGCGGGTACACAGTTTCTGTCTGCATCGGTCAAAGACGGCACAGCGTTTATCAACTTCAGCGATGATTTTATGTATAATACGTACGGCGTGGAAGGCTACCTCGGTCAGCTTAATCAAATTATCTATACCGCAACGGAATTCCCCGGTGTAACGGACGTGCAAATACTTATCGATGGCCGCCCGGTGGATTTTCTGGGGGTAGGTATCTGGATAGGCAGTCCTATCCGGCGGGGACAATTCTAGCAAACGCCCGCACCGGATGTTTATTTACTCCGCGATGACCTGATTTTTCAAAATACCGATGCGTTCTATTTCCACCTCAACCGTATCACCGGGCACGAGGGGGCTTACTCCGGCGGGCGTTCCCGTGGCGATAATGTCCCCTTCCTCCAAGGTCAACTGTTTAGAAATATACGAGATGAGCGCCGGAATGGTGAAAATCATATCGGCGGTGTTTGCCGACTGCTTGATGACGCCATTCACCTTGCAGGTGATGTTCAACGTATGCGGGTTTTCAATACCCTGCGCACCGTGCGGAACAATCACCGGACCGATTGGACCGAAGGTGTCAAACGACTTGCCCCGAAACCAGCCTGACGTATCCGCCTTTTGGATATTCCGATGGCTGACATCGTTAAAGCAGGTGTAGCCAAAAACGTGGGCAAAGGCATCCGCCTCGCGGATGTGCCGCCCACGCTTGCTGATGATGACGGCAAGCTCGCATTCGTGATCCACCCGCTCCTCGGGAAACTTGTACTCCTTGGTGTGAGCTGGAATGACGATGGGCTGCCCCGGCCCGGCAAGCACATTCGGCGTTTTTGCAAACAGCACCGGTTCCGTTGGCAACTCGACCTTCGTCAAAAACTGTGCGCTTTCCTTCACGTGATCGCGGTAGTTAAGCCCCACCGCGATTATCTTTGACGGGTTCAGCGTAATTTTCTTTCCGCTATTAGACATTGGCAATTCGATCATCGTGTGTCTCCTTCTACAATAAAATATTTGAGCTTTCGGAAGCTTCTGCCACCAAATCTTGCTCTGCCAAATCTTGCTTTTCGGCTTGCTCCGTGGCAATACTAATCCGTCCGTCTGCAACATCCGCCGCAAACAGCGTTCCGGCGGGGCAATCCTCTTCCAGAATTTTCAGCGAAAGCGGATCCTCCAATTCTTTCTGCAAAGCGCGGCGCAACGGCCGCCCGCCGAACTTTGGATCCCAGCCCTTGTCAATGAGCAGTTTCTTCGCCTCCGCCGATATGCGGATCGCGTAGCCTTGCTCGGCAAGCCGCTGGGATAGTTCGGCGATCTGCACGTTCAAAATCGCCTCGATTTGCTGCTCATCAAGCGGGTGGAAAACCAGCACTTCGTCAACGCGGTTCAGGAACTCGGGGTTAAACAGCCGTTTGAGTTCCGATAGCGCCGATGACTCGATCTCGGCGAAGCTCATCAACCCCGCGCCGCTGCCAAAGCCCAGCCGCGAATCACGGGAAATCTCCCGCGCTCCGGCGTTGCTGGTCATGATAATCACCGTGTTGCGGAAACTTACGGTGTGCCCCAAACTGTCCTTCAGCTCGCCTTCCTCCAGCACTTGTAGCAGGAGGTTAAACACATCGCGGTGCGCCTTCTCGATTTCGTCAAAGAGAATGACGCGGTAAGGGTTGCGGCGGATGCGTTCGGTGAGCAGCCCGCCTTCCTCGTAGCCGATGTAGCCCGGCGGCGCGCCGACGAGACGGGATGCGTTGTGCTTTTCCATATAGTCAGACATATCGATTCGCACGAGGGAATCGGCGCTTTCAAACAGGTACTCGGCAAGCCGCTTTGCAAGCAGGGTTTTTCCCACACCGGTGGGGCCGAGAAAAATGAACGAACCCATCGGGCGGCGCGGGGAGGAAATGCCCACTCGCGAGCGGCGTATTGCGGAGGATATTCTCTGTACCGCGTCATCCTGGGCGATAATGCCGCGGTGAAGTTCTGCCTCGATATTCAAAAGGCGGCGGGATTCCTGTTCGGCAAGGTGCGTCAGCGGAATGCCGGTGATTTCCGCCACCACGCGGCGCACGTCAGCTTCGTCAACCTTCAGCCGCTCGTTTCCGGCGGCTTGCGTCCACGCCTGGCGCATAACGTTCAGGCGGCTTCGCAGTTCACGCGCTCTGTCGCGCATTTCCGCCGCGCGCTCGTAATCCTGCGCGGACACCACCGCGCCTTTCTCCTCGACCAGTTCGCGGATTTCCTGCTCAATATCGGTAATCTCAGGCGGTTCAGGCTGCGGCTCCAGTTTCCGCATTGCTCCAGCTTCGTCAAGCACGTCGATTGCTTTGTCTGGCATGCACTTACCCGTGATGTATCGCTGGGCGAGGTGAACGGCAGCTTCCACAGCTTGCGGCGTATAACTCACCTCATGGTGCTCTTCGTACTTTGCCTGAAGCCCTTTCAATATCTCGATGGTTTCATTAAGCGTCGGCTCTTCAACCACGATAGATTGAAAGCGCCGTTCAAGCGCCGCATCTTTCTCAAAATACTTGCGGTACTCGGCAAGCGTAGTTGCGCCAATGCACTGCAATTCGCCGCGCGAAAGACTGGGCTTGAACATATTGGAAGCGTCAAGCGTGCCTTGCGCGCCGCCTGCGCCGATAATCGTGTGAATCTCATCGATAAAAAGAATGACGTTGCCGGATTGCGTAATCTCCCGCATTATGTTTTTAATGCGCTCCTCAAAATCGCCGCGATACTTTGTTCCCGCAACAATCGCGCCCATATCGAGCGACAGGATGCGTTTGCCCGCCAGCGCCGCCGGAACATCCTTGCTGGCACAGAGCTGCGCCAGCCCTTCCGCAATTGCGGTTTTTCCGACACCCGGCTCCCCGACAAGAACGGGGTTATTTTTGGTGCGCCGCGCAAGAATGCGGAGCGCTCGCTGGATTTCTTTCTTCCGACCGACAACCGGATCGAGCTTGCCCGCTTGTGCAAGAGCCGTCAGGTCGTGAGAGAATTCATTGAGCGCCGGAGTAAGCGCCGGGTACGTCGCAGGTTTAATTTCAGGCGAGGCTCGTTCATTTGGATAGTGCCAGGAATCCCCGCTGTAAACAATGCCGTTATGGAACGACGAATAGTAATCTCGTGCATGACTTTCTTTACTTTGGTTTTGCGGCTGTTCCCCGTGCCGCCCCCGATAAAACGAAGTCTGCACAACGAGCCGGAACAAGTCGCCGTTAATTTTCCACTTGTAGAGAAACTTCTGCACCACCGAGTTCGGCTCTTCAAGCGCTGCGGACAGCAGATGTTCCGTCCCCAGGTACATACTGCCAATCGCCTCCGCCTCGTCAGAAGCCGCCTGGAGCAGCCGGGTCGTGCGGTCAGACGGCGGAATCCCGCCGCGTAGGGGAAGTGAAACAACCCGCGGCAAACTGTTTTCTATAGTCCGCCGAAACTCTTCAATATCTATTCGCAAGTGCGTCAGCGCTTTGCAGGCGATTGAACTGCTAACTTTAAGAATAGCAATAATAATATGCTCCGGCTGAAGTTGAGCGGAATTAAGCCGCCGCCCCTCAGCCTGAGCGTCTATATTAAGTATCCGATGAACACGCGGAGATAATCCTCTGTACACAGTGCCCCCTTACAATACTTTTCTATTTTAATACATTACCTGTTAGCGGACAAGGTCATTGTGCCGCGCCAGATACCGCACGGAGTACGGGAATCACAGGCTCGCTTAGTTTGATGACGGCGGGGAAGTCGCCTCTTTCAAGCAGCACGGTTTCGCCGTCTGTCTGCGCCAGCATCGCCTCGTCTGCGCTGAACTGAACGCTGGCGGCATTCCAGAGTATTGCCTCGGATTGGTCGGCATGCCCGCCGTGCATCAGCAGTCCCTTCAGCGCAAGCTTTCGCATCAGCGGCATTTGCTTGATGGCGCAGATGTTTCGCTCATCCGGCAATATCCACTTGTGCGAGCCGTACGTTCGCCGCCCGCTTTCGCCCACCGCAAGCAGCAGCAGCTTTTCGCGGAAAGCTTTCACCTCTCGCCCGCTTTCATCCATTGCGCGGACATCCATAGAGCCAACTTTATAAACGCGGTCGTAAAAAAGCGCCGCCAGATCAACCCATATTTTATACGAGTCGCCGGGCAGCTTGCCTTTTGTCTTGTTCGTCATGTGCGTTACAAAAGCGTCAAGCCCCACCGAAAGAATGTTGAACGCCCGAAACGGGCCTTTGCCGCTTGCAGTTGCCAGCGAAAGCACGCGCTGGCGCGAAAGAACGGCGGGCTCAATGAGAAGGTCAAGCGACTTGTCCAGTTCCCACAGATCCGAGCCGTCGTTTCCCGTTCCCATCGGAAGGCGGAGGATGACGAAGTTGTCGCGGAGTTCAGGCGGTGCGCGGTGAAGGCTATCCATAACATCGCGGCTCGTGCCGTCTCCGCCCGCGGTAATTATCAGGTAAAATGGCAGCGCCCACTGCGGTGTTTGCGGCGGCGCGGCGCGAAGGTCAGCTTCTGCCTCGTTCAGCAGGGCGGAGGTTATCTGCGCGGCATCGCCAACGCCTTTCGTCAGGATAATACTGCTTGCGGCGGTGCGGGAAGGTCGCCCTTCGCGGGGCGGGTTTTTTTCCGCCTTTGCAACGGACTGCACAAGCTGCGCGTAATGTTTTTTCCAGCGGGAGCGGATCGTAAAACCGCCCGCGCAGGGGTTGGCGATGATTGTCCACACCAACGGTCTTCCCGCCGCAATACGGCTGCGGGAACAAATCCGCGCGACAAGCGAGCCGAATTCATCAAACACCATAATCAGTATTCTCCTTACAATGTGATTATACCGATTATTTCTTAGACAAGACAGATGTTTCTAATTGTGAAGTATTCATTTCGGAAACATTCGTTTCTTGAAAGAGCGCGTACTGTTCATTCCAGAAATCTGCGGCTTCGCGGCGGGGCTGGAAAACTTCCTGAATGTGGATCATTCTGTCTGCCGCCTGTTCAAGGCTTGAAGCCGCGCCGAGCGCAACGGCGGCAATCACGGCGTTACCCGCCAATTCGCCGTCGGGGATTTTCGGAATAAGCAATTCGATTCCGGTAATGTCCGCCTTGAGCTGATTCCACTGCGAGTTTTTTGCCTGCCCGCCAGAAACCCGCATCTGCCTGATCTGAAAGCCGCTGTCGCTCAGCGCCCCCGCCGCCGCCTTCACCGCAAATCCCATCGCGCACAGCACCTGCCGTCCCAGCGCGATGCCGTCTGCACGGTTTGCGATGTGGGGAAACGGCTCGTTTGAAATCGGGAGAAAGGGAAGATTGCGGAAAATGCTCGTGTCGTACATTACCATACCGTTATTCTTAAAAGAATGAAGCAGCTCGTCGAGCTGTTGTGCATAGCCCTGCGTTTCCTGAACGGCGGCTCGGTAGCGCTCAAAGAAACTGCCCGATGTGGGAATTACCTTGCCAACGTTCCACAGCCCTTCCCGCACGTGGGGAAGCACCCGCAATCCCGCTCCCGCTCCCGTGCGCGCCGCCGCGTTCGCGGATTGAGCAAGCACCTCGCCAGGATCCGCGCCAGCGGCGCACACGTTAATGCCCTCCGAACTTCCGGCGCGGTCGCAAGCATCGCCCGGTCTGAGCGTGCCTGTACCGATGAGGGCGGTGATAAAATCCGTTCCTCCGGCGACGATAGGCGTTCCGCTTTTGATACCGCCGCCGCCCGCGCCGAAATCGTGCGCCGCCTGTGCAGACACCGTGCCGATAACGCTGCCCATTGTTGCAAAGGGCGGGAACTTTCCCCGGTCGAGGGCGAAAAGGCGGCACTGCTCATCGTCCCAAAAGTACGGCTCGAATGCGGCGGAGGGCAGCACCGCCTGCGGCGGCGCACCGAGCCTGTGAGAAAGCCATTCGTGGGGGGAAAGAAATACGCCTGTTTTTTCATACTCTGCCGGAGCGTGTTGTTTAAGCCACGCAGCGCGGGGAAGGAAGAACGAGCGCGGCGCGGGCGCACCTGCCGTTTCAGGCGGCGCGATCCTCCCGTCGTGCCAATACAGCGGCGGCAGCGTTTCGCCCGAAACCGTTACAGGCGCAAGCGTCGGACCGTTGCCGGAAATGCACACAGCCTCAGGCGCACACGCGGGGAATTGCGCGTACAGATTGTGCAAGGCGCGGGAAAAAGCCCGCTCCCACTCGTCAGTATAAATACTGCGGGAGTGCACGCCGCGCTGATACGGCTCGCGGGAGAAGGCGGCGAGCTTCCCGTCAAAACCGATAAACGCCGCCTTCAACGAAGATGTTCCAATATCGGCACAGAGAATCACGCCCGGCATTCTTACACCTTGTCAGAAGGTTTTTTGAAAAGCTTCTCGATTATATCTCGGTTATCCAGAAGGGAACTAACCGACAGCCCTTTGTGGAGCCTGAAAATTGTCCGCGCAAAGAGCTTGCTGATGTTCACGCTGGTGTACCATTCCCGGTTGAGAAGTTCCCCCTGCGCCACCGCATTTGTCCCGATAATTCTATAAAACAGCCCTTGCTGGTACGCATCGTCAAAAAACTTGATTGCGTCTCCTGAAAAAAGCGGCAAGCTCACCGCGCAGATTACTTTGACTGCACCTTGCTCTTTCAAAAACCGCATCGCTTTTAAAAGCGTGCCGCCAGTTCCAAGAATATCGTCTGACATAAAAACCGTCTTGCCGCTGACATTGCCCAAAAGCTTGACTTCGGTGATATTGTTCGACAGGGCATCGCTTGAAACTCTGGAATAATCGCGCTCTTTGTACAACAGCGCCAGCGGCTTTTGTAGCGCGGAGGCATAAAACTTGCTGCGGTCAACCGCTCCGGTATCAGGCGAAACAACCACCAAATCATCGTCAAAAATTCCGGGCACGCGGGAAAGCGCGCGGATAATCTGGTAACTGGCGTGGAGGTTTTCAAGCCGCATCGTAAGGAAGGCGTTGTTGATTTCGCGCGAGTGAATATCCAGCGTGATAATGCGGTTCACGCCGAGGCTCTCGAGAATCTTCCCGATGCGTCCGGCGGTCAGCCCTTCGCGCCCCTTCGTTTTGTGCTGGCGCGAGTACGGGTACACGGGCATCACCAGCGTAACGCTTTCCGCGCCCGCCTGCTTTGCCGCATCAACCGTTACAAAAACCGTCAGCAGGTGGTCATTAATAGAAAGAACTTTTTGCGTTGCGCCGCCGTTAAAATTCACCGGGCAACGGTTTTCAACATCCTGAATGATGTACAGGTCTTTCCCCCGAATCGATTCCATAATCTCCGCCTTAATTTCGCCGTTGGGAAACAGCGTAAAGTTCGCCGGAACTCTGAAGTGCGGCGGGCGGCACTGGTCGGGCTTTCCGCGAAAATACTGCGGCGAGGAAAGCGCATCGTTGATGAAGTTCACCTGCTGGATAGCCGCTTCGGTTTCAATATTGTAGCGTTTTGCCAGCTCGGTGATAACATAGTTAAAACTGTGGTGGTACACCTTTTTCAGGTGAACGATGACCTCGTTGGCAAACATTTCGCCACCAGGGCACGCCAGCACAGCAAGCTTAGCGGGATTGGAATAGTTCATTGGTAGGAACAGTATACCGTATTATACGTTAATTTTCAAGTATGGTAATCTCAACCCGCCGATTCCGCCGCATTCCCTCGATGGTTTGGTTGGTGGCGACAGGCTGCTCCGCGCCATATCCGCGAATCACCACGCGGTCGGGGCTGCGAACGTTGCGGCGTAGCAGGTAATCGGCGACAGTTCCGGCACGTTCAAGCGAAAGCTGCATGCGCGAGGCGGCGTTTCCGGCAAGCGCGGTGTGCCCTGCGACAAGCACATCGCGGTCTTTGTGGCGCAGGAGAATTTCGGCAATGGCGTTGAGTTTGGCATTTTCTCCGGGCATCAGCACAGCGGAATCTGGCTCGAACTGAATATCCTGGAGGCTGATAACGATGCCCTCATCCGAAAGCCGCGCAACGGCATCGGGAATGTGCGCGATGTCCCGCTCTATTTCGCGCAGCAACTCTTCCCGCGCCATCGGCGGCGCTTCAATCACCTCCGCTTCGGCGCGCCCCCGGTATTCCCACGTGTCGCCATTGGAAAGTTCCAGCGCTGTCCGGAACTGCTCCTCGTAGGCGGTGATCTGCCCGGCTGCCATATCCCAGAAAACGGTCATATCGGAAGACATGTCGATGCGGCGCGGGTACACTGTGCCGGAAACGGGATCGGGGCGGTACGTCAGCCGATAGGAAACCGAAAACGCGGGGTAGTTCTTCCCGCGCCATTCGCGCTCGCCGAGGAAGGTGTACATCGCGTGGAGGGGGATTTCAAAGGGGCGTTCGATGCCCAAACTGTCGCGGAAATCGTGAACGACAACGCCGGGCGCTGACCAAAAATTGCCCTCTTGCAGCGGCCTGTCCGGAAAAACTGGAACGTTGCGAATCATCGGTTTGAAATACTGCGGGGGAACAGCGACAGTGCCGAGCCTGTTTTGCACAAACTCAGAATGGTACACCTGCGACCACTCGAAAAGGCTGGCTTGCAGGTTTTCCATTCTTCCGGCGGAATCGACGGGAACGGTGCGCTCGGCGGACTGAAACGTTGCGCGAAGGCGCGCGCTGCCAGCTTCGCCAGCGCTGGTGCTGCCATCGAAAACCTCCGCGACTTCCACCGTAATGCGGTTGACAATCTCCGACCGATACGAAAAGACGCGGTTTACAAATATATCGTGGTGTACGGTTGAAAGGATACGGGACTTATCGCCTTCCCGAAACTGAAACGTAAAGTCAATCGCTCCAGCTCTTGGGCTGCACAGAGCGAGAGCCGAGAATATAAACATGAGCATGCGCGAAAGCTTCATATTTTAGTATCGGTATATTGTTGGCTGAATTATGTCTAATATTGGGGAAAAATACTCTTGACATAAAAAAGTAGAAAAAGGAGAATTACTAAAAGGGGAATTATGTGAAATATGTATGGTTTGTTTTATTTTTCAGTGTGCTGATTTTCTCCGGCTGCGGAAAAGATGGATTGCTCGAAGATAACGATATCGATGATAACTACCTTGCCAATAAATACCCGCCTTTGCCGCCGGGCGAAACGTCGCCGGACGCCGTTGTCGCGCGCCTGGAAAAATATCTGTCGCAAAAAGATTTCGAGAACTTTTTTCAGTACCGTTTTGGCACGGACAAATGGGCTGAGATCGCAAAAGATCATCACCAAATTTTATTGCCTGATAGACATGATTACTACTCATACGATAATTTCAAGCGCGCCGTGTGGGAGCTTGCCTATTTCGTCTACGAAATTGAGTACCGTATAGAGTCATGGAATAATGCGCCGGGCTATTCATGGCGTTCAACGGTAACGAACAAGGCAACAAATGTTACCACTGTAATTTACGAAGAGCCTGAGTTCTATGAACCGTGGAATACAGTTAAGCCTATTCTTAAAGTAACGGTTGACTACGGCTCGTTTTTGGGCGAAGGCTCCGACAACGACCGAAGCCGGGAAATTGCCGGTGTGCTTGCGAACTTTGTCCAGGAGACTTCCGGCGGCACGGGCGGGAATCCCGGCCAGCCCGGTTACGTTCCCCTTGATCGCGAAACGAAAGGGCTGTTTCATAATGAAGAGATGGGGCTCGTGGGAGACACCAGCGGAGCGTATGTGCAAGAAAGCGCTGATTGGCCGCCGCAGCCGGGGCATTCCTATCACGGGCGCGGGCCGAAGCAGATTTCCTACAATTTCAACTACGGGCTTTGTTCGGCTATAATATATGGAGATAAAATGGTCCTGCTTAAAAACCCCGAACTGATCGTTGAACAAAATCCTCCGGGAGGAG
>WQZT01000038.1 GCA_009780595.1 Treponema sp.
GGTCGCCGACAGCGTGTGAATTGTTCCAACGGGCGCCATTTTTTCGGGGGTAGTTCCGTTGAAGAATTTCCAAAATTCGCCGCCGTTGGCAAGCGCCAGCGCAATTGCTTTGGCAGTGTCCATTACGCTGCCGCCACCGAGCGCGAGCAGAAAGTCAATTTTCTCATCCTGCGCGACCTTAACGGCTTTTTCCACCAGCGAGCGCCGGGGATTTGGCTGAACTCCGCCAACTTCGACATAGTAAAGCCCCGCATCCTTCATAGACTGCACCACACGGTCAAACAGACCGCTTTTTTTCACCGAGCCGCCGCCGTAAACCAGCATGACGCGTGAGCCGCCGTGCTTTTTAATCATCTTTCCGGTTTCTTTTTCAGTATCTTTCCCAAAAAGAATATCAGTATAAAGACAAAAATTAAAATTGGAAATTTGTTTCATCGTTTTCTCCCTCTATAGTATTATACCACGAGGAAGATTAGTTGGGAATAGGGAATTAATAACTCTAAATGCGGGAGTTTACCGCACTTAAACATCCGCCTGAAGCTGCTCAATCGCCTCAATGTCCAGCCCGGTGATTTTGCTTACAAACTCAAGCGATGCCCCCTCAGCAAGTGCGTTGCGGGCAGTGGTTTCCAAGCCGCCTTCCCAACCTTCCTCGAATCTGACGGCTAAGGCGTCGTCTAGGTTCCACTCTGTCATTAGCATATTAAAAACCTCCGTAGAGTGAGTTTCTAAGAACTCTTTTAGTATATCATGTTCTTTGCAATATTTGATCGCCAGTTTCAGCGCGTGCGCTCTGTCTTTGGTTTCTTTTTCGAACACTTTCACCTTATCGATAAAGGCGCTGTAGGCGGCGAGCGTTTGGCATTTTTCCGCGACTTCTTTGTTCCTGCCGTGGTTGATGTTGATGAGTGTTATGCTCAGTTCCAGCATAGCTTTCTGCTCTGTCGTAAGCGAGCCGGGGTTTTCAAACGAATCGGAGAGCTTGAGCGCCATTCTGTCAGGAACTTCCGCGTTGCCGTTGTACAGGATGATAAAAACAGGAAAGGGAATTGGAATGCGCTTGCTTGCGTAGATATTCTTGTCGCCGATGATTTTCTCGTACAAACGGGCGATGTACAGCAACATTCGCAGGGGAAGATTTGGGTTCACCGTGCTCTGATGTTCGACTAAAACGATGATTTTCCCGCCAATCTCGAACGAAATGTCGTTGACTCTGTCCATATACAGCACATCTTGCAGGGTGTTGATGACGACAGGAGTGTCCTCTGGTACATCAACGCCTTCCAGAGCGCAATACAGTTCCCGCAGGAGGTCGGGCTTGCTGAAGAGCAGGGAGAACACGCTGTCTTTGTACTTGATGTTCGCATGCATACGTTAGATTATGGCGCGATTACGGTGGTTTTTCAAGCCCTTTTGGCTTGGCTCTTTATATGGAAAGGATATAGATACAATAAAAAAACCGGAGTGTCTTTCTTTAAGGAAAGAACGCTCCGGTTATACAAACATTGAAACTTGGGATTAGAACTTGAAGGTTGTTCCCAGACCCACACCAAATTGCATTTTGTCGCCTTCGGCGGCAACACCTTGGATGGGTACGTTCAGGTAAACGTTAAAGTTGTCCATGATGTCATATTGGAACTCGGGGGTAATTGACATACCCTCGCTCTTAAGTCCATCTTTTACAAGGGGAATACCAACAGCCACTTCCATGTACAAGGGAATGCTTGCGAGTTTGACACTCGGGGTAGCAGTCACTTCTTTCAGGAGGTTATCTGAGTTCATTTCTCCACCTGCCAGCATATTCATTTTCAACCCGGCGCTAAATCCAAAGGTGAGAGCGTCAAGCGGCAGTTCGATACCGGTGCTGAAGTCAACATAGAGGTCGTCAAAAGCTTTGAGAGCATTTTCACCATTTCCACCAAGGAAGAATGCGGTGTTTGTTTTGACAAAGATGACCAGTGTATCAAGATCGTGGGTATAGCCGAGCCCAAAGCCCAAACCTGTCCCGATTATACCACCGTCAGCAACCCTCCTCCCACCGTAGTTTACATGGCGGAACAAGCCGCCCCTGTTGCCTGGGAATACAGCCGAAAGACCCTCTTTGGTGAAATCGAAGTCAGTGGAGCTTTCCAGCGCTACGAAGAACGTGCCGCCGGGAGTAAGTTCCAGGTTGAATTTACCGTAAAGGGTGAGATCCAAACCGAGCAAGAACTCCTCAGCTTTGTATGCCAGCGGTACACCGAGTTCTGCATACAGCTCAAGACCTTCCACCAGATCGGAATTCTCATAGCTAAACCGCGGTCTTCCAAACGCATCGTCCGTGATTTTAGCGCCATCTTTCGGGGCCAGATTTCCAACCCCCAAGTCCAACCCGGCTCCAATGCCGAGGTCTTGAGCGAACGCCGCTCCTCCCGCGATGAATGCCGCGAGAGCCATAATAAGTATCTTTCTCTTCATAAGAGAACCTCTTTTTGTGATTCCCGCCCGGATCTCTACCAAAACGGACAAATCACGCGGACTTTTAGTCCAAAAAATTATTTGCCCGTATGGGCAGTTACCCTGACAGGGTAAAATAAAAGGTTGAGTTTCCCCCACCTCATATTCACTATCCAATGGCTCTGTTGTTGTACTCCTCACTACGTGTCAATGCTAACAACGAGCCTTACACTTACTATGCCACAAAAATGTAAAACTTGTCAAGCTATTCTATAAAAAAATAGCAGAATTCTAGCAAAATATGGCAGAAAATAGGAAAATTCTGTAAAAATTGAGTGCGCGGTTATGTAGACCTTCGGGTATTTTGTAGTATAGTATATACGAATGATTTATCTTTCAGGTTTTCACGCAATTGAGGAGCGAATAAAATCGGGGCGGCCCTGCGGGGCGCTTCTGGTTGCTAAGCCCGGCCCGCGGGCGCGGGAGCTTGTGGGGCTGGCTGGGGAGCGGAGGGTTCGCGTTGACCGTGTTGGCACGGCGGAGCTTGACCGTCTTGCGCCGGATCACCGGGGGGTTGCTTTGGAGGTTGACGAGGTGTCTGCCGCGCCGGAGGTTTCCCTCGATGAGTTTCTGGAGCGCTCTGCGGCTCTCCCTGATGGCGGCGATTTGCTGGTTGCGGTGCTGGATGAAATCACGGATCCTCACAACTATGGCGCGATTTTGCGTTCCTGCGATCAGTTTGGGGTGGATCTTGTGCTGACTCGCCATCGACGCATTGCCAAACACGCGGATGTGATTGCTAAGACGTCGGCGGGGGCTGCGGCGTGGGTTCCGCAAACGGAAACTGCCAACTTGCCGCGGGCTGTCGAGCAGTTGAAGGACGCGGGGTTTTGGATTTACGGTGCGGATATGGAGGGGGAGCGCGCGTTTGGGCGGAGTTTGCGCGGCAAAACGGCGATTGTGCTGGGTGGCGAGGGCGGCGGAATTTCGCGCCTGTTGCGGGAGTGTTGCGATGCGATGATTTCGATTCCCTCTGCGGGGCGCGTGGATTCGCTCAATGTGTCGGTTGCGGCGGGTGTGCTGTTTTACGAGGTTATGCGCCAGCGCGAGCAGCGGTAGCGCGGAAATCAATTTTTATTTAAAGGTATATTGAAACAATACTGAACCAGTTGGTAATGACCAGCGGCGGCGGGGCAGGGGTCGGGCGAAAGCACAAGCCGAGGAGGCTGACCTACGAGCCCTCAGACCGCTTGAGCGGTCTGGAATTTGTTACACCTTTATAGGACAGCCCTGCGGGCTGCTTTTCTCTTTGGTCTCTCCGGTCAGGGAATTCGGAGTGTTTTCGCCCTCGCCCTGCCCCTCCGCCGCTGGCTTTATCCGGCAAGGTGTTGGCAAATATGTAAACATCACCAGTTGCTTGTCTGTGATATTCTCTTGTGAAGGGGGAAGAAGCCGTATTGACGATTGTTCACAAAAAGGAGGCAAAGCCTGTCAACATGTTACATTCCCCCAAAAAATGCTTGGCTTGCGAAGGGCTAATCTGATCGTGAAATACGGCAGAGGGGAATAGGCGGGTAAAGCTCTTGCGCCAACCAGTACGGGAACGGGTGCCCATCGTGCAGCATTGGGGGTGCTGCAGAAAATGCCACGCCAAAGCGTGCGTCAGAAAATTCCACCACCTTAGCTGCACTATGGGCGGATTTCCGTACTGGTTGGCGTGTCTTTATTATCACCTATTCCCATTTATTAGAGCGCAACGTTGATTTCTCCGGGCGTTAACCGCGCTGGGATGCGAGAATTATCAAAAGCAGGGCGAGTAGCACGGTTAGGAAGGCGGCAAGTGCAAGTGCGGCAGTGATAAATCCCAGCGAAAGTACCGCCAGTAGTGCCAGATGGCTGAACAGGATGCGGCAGAGGTTGAGCGCGGCGTAAAAAACTATCGGCATGGCGACGAGCATGAGGATTCCTAAAAAAGCCGGATGTCTGAACGAGCGCAAACGCCAGCCGAGCGTAATCGAAAATATTCCCAAAATGAGAAGAAGTGCCGGTTCTGAAAAGCGGCGGATTAGTTCGGTTTGAAAGAGTTCTGGCTTATGACCAAAATCGCCCAAACGTGCCGCCGCCTGGAGCGTTTCTGTTACGGAAAGCTCAGGCAAGCCCCGCATTGTGTGCGACAGCAGGGTGAAATCGTCCCACGAAATCGGGAGAGCAAGCACGGTTGAGGCAACGGTTTCGTTAACGGTGGTATTGCCGCCGACAGTGCCGATGGCGGGGATGGCAGGTTGCTCGGGAACGTGAATGTTGGGTTGCCAGCGCCGGGTTTCATCGAGCCGGTCGAGTGCGCGTAGCAGCACAACGAGTTTTTGTTTGGACGCCCGGGCTGCAAACGGCATTATTTTGACGTAGGGCGTTTCCATTCTCCACAGGAGCTGCCCGTCGCGGTCAAACGCGAGGATTTCCGCCGCCGTGCCGTACGCGGTGTCGTCAAGAATTGACAGCGAAGAAAAGCGCAGCACCGCGCGTCCTGAATCAAGCGGCAGGGAAAATACCGCGCCGGTGAGGATTCTGCCGAGCGCTGTGCTCATTTCATCGATAAAAAAAGCCGTTTGCCGCAGCCCTTCGACGCTCATAGCAAAAAAACGGTGTATATCGGGGTCGGCGGGGCTAATTTCAAGCAGTTGCAGGAAAATATAGTACGCGCGAATCCACTCCTGCGCGTTGAGGGAAATGTAGCCTTCCTGCTTGAAGGCGAAAATCTCGAACGCTTCGGTTTCTGCGGCGGTGGGCGCAAGGGAGTTGACTTCGTCCCACGCGATGCTGGCAAGCCGCCGCGTTGCCGCCAGTTCCGGGCTGCCGGGGCGGGCAAGGCGCTCGCCGATTGTGGCGAGCCAGTGGGCATCAAAAAACCGCTCCTCAGCCATTGCCGTGTGCGCGCGATTTAGCGCATCGATAACATCAAGCGGCTGTGGTCCAACGGTGATGGGGGAACGCGGCTCGTCAATGGTTTCGGCGCGCCTTTGCTGGAGGCGGAACTGCGCTTCTTCTTGCAGGTACGTGGCTTGGTAGCCGTCTGGCCAGATTTTGTCGCATATTTCCAGAAGTTGCGCCGCCTCCGCCCATTCGCCTGAGAGCACGTGCTGTTGCGCCTGGTGCCGTGCGAGGTTGTAGAGGTTCCCCTGCAAGCGGAGGTTCGTCTGCTGATCGCGGGCAAGCGGGAAGGCGAGAAAGAAGAGCACAGCGTACAGTACCGATGCCGCTATTGCGGTTACAATCGATGATTTGAGCGAAAGGAAAAGCTTGGGCGAAAACGAGCTGATGGTTTCGGCGGGGTGGATTTTAAAGCCAAAGGGGATGACCAGCGCCGAAATCGCCAGTGCGGGAAATGCTGCCAAAAAGTGGAGCAGTCCGCCGTTGATGCGCCACACGATAGAAAAGTAGGGAAGGGGAGGGGCTTCCGCCGGAAAAATAAAGCGGAGTATCATAATCGCCACGCCGCAGGACAGTGTGTAGATAAAGAAAATCCCCATCGGCGAAAGGAGTATGGCTTTTTTATTCATCGGGAATCCTTTTTGGGCGTACAAAGTGCGCGAGCGCGGTGTACAGAATGAACAGCAGAGCCAGAGCGCAGAAAATCGCGGGGGTAAGGAAATCAGGCGAAATGAAACGCGGCAGGTTTTTACCCGGCAGGAACGAGTGGAGCAGGGCGTTTGTTTCGGGGGCGTTCAGGAACGGTTCAAGGGCTGCAATGCCGCGAAAAATGAGCGCCCCGATGAAAAGGTTTGCCAACGGCCAACGCCCTGGTGCGCCTCGTTTCGGATAGCGGCTGTGCCCAAAAACAAAGCGCAGCGAACATAGCAGCAACACGAGCGAAACGACGTATACGCCAAATGAAACGTAACTGCGCTGGAGGCGGCTGTACAGCGTGGCGGCGCTCAGGGCAAAATCCCCGCTGAGGCGGCGGATAAACGGCGAGGGCGCATCGTCAAACGGCAGCGGCGGAAGGGTGAGAATTGTGTCGCCGGGTCCGCGCGGGGCTTCCTGATAAATAAGCGGCTCGCCGGGGATGGAAACAACGCGCGGGCCGAGCGTGAAGCTGCTTTCCTGCAGGAGAATCCACATGGTTTCCGAGCGGGACAGAATCAAGCCGGGCTTTTCGTGCTGGGTAGCGCGCGCGGTAGCGGGCACGGTGGCTGACGCGGGCGGGAAAACCGTCTGTGCGGGTGCAAGGCGGCTGATAGCAATGGCACTTCCGGCGAAAAGGGCAGACGCGGAAATGACGAGGCAGAGTATCGCCTGCGCTGCGGGAATATTCCGGCGGGATAAGTAACTTAACGCCAGAAGTACGGACAGATACAACGTTACCGGGAGCGCGTTCCACGCAAGTTCGCTGATGTTCCGCTGTGGCGCAGTATTCGGCAGAATAAAGCGGGCAGCCTCGATCCATGAGGAAAGCAATGCGGCAAGCATGGCAGCCGCAAAGAGTGCAGCGAATGTGAGTGTGAAAAAAAGCGTCAGCCTTAAAACTTTTCTCATGGTTGGTAATACAGAGTAGCATGATACAAGTTCTCTTGCAAGATGTTGAAGGTAAAGTGTCCGCCGAAACGGGTGGGAATGAATTGCAACTTTTTTATGCTTTTTACAATTATTATAAACTAAAAACTACAGGTTAGTTGCATTTTCCTTGACAGCGGGTAGCTTGCAATTTACAGTTGCTTACGGCACTATACGGTAATGGAGGAGAGAATATGTCAAATCAAGGTGCTATTTTAATTACTTTCTTTGTGTACTTTAGTATCATTATCGGGATCGCCCTGTATTTCAGGCGGTCGCAAAATCTGTCGGACTACTTTCTTGGAGGGCGCACGCTCAATGCGTGGGTTGGTGCTTTGTCCGCACAGGCATCGGATTTTTCCGGCTGGCTTTTGATGGGGCTGCCGGGGGCAATTTATGCTGCCGGTACTGGCAGGGCGTGGGTTGCCGTTGGGAACTTCGTCGGGCTTATCATTAACTGGATGTGCATTGCCAAGCGTTTGCGGCGGTACACGATAACAGCGAAAAACTCCATCACCTTGCCTGAATACCTTGAGAATCGCTTCCACGACACATCCCGCGCACTTAAAACCACAACGGCGGTTTTTTTCGCTATTTTCTTCACCGTGTATACTGCCGCAGGATTTGTTGCTGGCGGCACGCTGCTTTCTTCGATTTTCGGTTTGAACTATACCACAGCAATGGTTCTTACAGCACTGTTTATCGTACTGTACACACTCATTGGCGGCTTTTTGGCGGTGAGCGTTACGGACACGTTGCAGGGTATGATGATGCTGCTGGGAATTGCCATCCTGCCGTGGGTTGCTCTCAACGCAATGGGCGGCTGGGCGAATGTTTCGGCTGAAGTTCCGGCGGGTTTTTTCAATATGCTGGCAGATGGCCGCGGCGGCAGAATTTCCGGTATTTCCATTATATCTGATATGGCGTGGGGGCTCGGATATTTTGGTATGCCGCATATTCTCGTTCGTTTTATGGCAATCAAATCGGAAAAGTCTGTGTCCATTTCCACCGTTATCGCGATTATATGGGCAGCTATCGGGCTTTCATCCGCTGTGTTGGTCGGGGTTGTGGGTTTTGCGTTTGTGCCTGGTCTTGCTAACCGCGAAACTGTGCTTATCAATATGATTGACCGCATCTTTCTTTCCCAGAACGCAGTTATTGCCATACCGGTTCTTGGCGGGTTTTTCCTCTGTGGTATTTTTGCCGCGATTATATCAACTGCCGATTCTCAGTTGCTTGTCGCCTCGTCGTCTCTCACGGGGGATATTTACCGCGGGTTGAAGAAAACGGCTTCTGACAAGCACCTTGTCATGGTGAGCCGCCTCTCGGTTCTCGCTGTTGCGGTCATCGCGTTTATCATTGCTCTCAATCCTGCGGCTGGCGTGATGGCGCTTATTTCCAACGCGTGGGCGGGCTTGGGTTCTGCGTTCGGGCCGCTTGTGCTGATTTCTCTGTTCTGGCGGCGCATAACCAGAATGGGCGCGGTTGTGGGTATTATTGTCGGCGGGTTGACTGTGATTATCTGGGAATACATTCCGCTGGCGCAGGGGCAGGTTCTCGGTTCATACACAGGTCTGTATTCGCTTATACCCGGCTTCTTCCTGTCTGTTGCAGCGATCCTTGCGGTGTCTCTGTCCGGCAAGCAGCCTTCGGCGGAAATTCTCGCGGAGTTTGAGACTGCCTCCAAGCCGCTGGTTGAACAGCCGGAAGCGGCAAAGCGTTAGTCAGGCTTTCAAGTCAGGCTGCGGCTGTTCCGCAATTCCGGCTACAGCTTAAACAGCAGTTCCTCGTAGCCGGGGAATGGCCACGCCTCTTTTGACACCAGCTTTTCAAGAGCGTCTGCCTTTTCGCGGACGGCATTCATCGCGGGGCGCACAGAGTCTGAGTACGAGTGCGCCTGCTTAAACACGTCGTCAATGCCGTGCGTTGCCGCGAGGGCGCTTTCCAGCCGGGCGGTTTCCTCGTACAAGCCGCCGCACAGTTCGGCGATATTCCGGGCGCGTTCCTGCTGCGGGGCGCACTGTGCGTTGATGGCGGCTAGCGCGGCGGCATCCCGCGCGAGGTCGGCGGCGAAGGCGCTCACTGCCGGGAAAATCTGGCGGCGCGCCATCTCGATTGTAACGCCAGCCTCGATGTTTATCTGCTTGGAATACTTTTCAAGGTAAATATGAAAACGGCTTTCCAGTTCTTCTTTCGTAGAAACGCCGTGGGACTGGAAAAGCTCAACCGTATCGCTATTGGTGAGAACGCTCAGCGCGTCAACTGTGTTCCGCACGTTGGGCAGTCCGCGCCGTTCCGCCTCTTCCACCCACTCCTGCGTGTAGCCGTTCCCGTTAAACACAACGCGGCTGTGCTTGGAGTACGATTCCCGAATGATGGCGTGAATGGCTTCGTTCAGGTCTCCTTTTTTCCTTGTCGCAACTTCGAGTTTGTCGGCAAACTCTTTGAGAACCTGCGCAACCACCACATTCAGGTACGTAGTCGGCGGCGCAACGGATTCGGATGCGCCAACCATGCGGAACTCAAACTTGTTTCCCGTAAAGGCGAAGGGGCTGGTGCGGTTTCTGTCCGCGACATCTTTGGAAAATGCGGGTAGACTACTCACGCCGATTTTTATCTTTTCCTTCGGTGAAGATTTTCCGGTAATTTTACCCTTCGCGATGTTCTCGAAAATCTCGGTGAGCGGAGTGCCGAAACAAATCGAGATTATCGCGGGCGGCGCTTCGTTTGCACCGAGGCGGTACTCGTTGCCCGAACACGCCGCCGCCGAACGGAGTAACAGCGCGTAGCGGTCGATGGCTTCCACAACCGCCGCGGTAAACAGCAGAAAGCGGGTGTTTTCTCCGGGATTTGAGCCCGGGTCGAAAATCTTGATCCCGTCGGTGGTTTCAAGCGACCAGTTGTTGTGCTTGCCGGAACCGTTGACCCCGGCGAATGGCTTTTCGTGGAGCAGCCCTTCCATCCCGTAACGGCGGGCAACGTTGTGAATAGCTTCCATTATAAACTGGTTTTCGTCAGCCGCCTCGGTGCAGTTGGAATATACAGGCACTATCTCAAACTGGTTCGGCGCAACCTCGTTGTGCTGGGTTTTCGCGGGGATGCCAACCTTCCACAGTTCGGCGTTGAGTTCGCGCATAAACGCCGCAACCCGCTCCTTAATCGCGCCGTAGTAGTGATCCTCCATCTCCTGCCCCTTCGCCGGCAGCGCGCCGAAAACAGTCCTTCCGGTGAGCATAATGTCAGGGCGCTGGTCGTAAAACTTTTTATCGATGAGAAAATATTCCTGCTCCGGCCCCAGCGA
>WQZT01000039.1 GCA_009780595.1 Treponema sp.
TGCGAAGGCGACGTCAACAAAAAGTACATCTCGCATTTTCCCGACACCTACGAGATTTGGTCGTACGGTTCGGGCTACGGCGGGAACGCGCTGCTGGGCAAGAAGTGCCTGGCACTGAGGATCGCATCGGCACTTGCGCGGGACGAGGGCTGGCTCGCCGAGCATATGCTTATATTGAAGATAACGAATCCAAATGGCGAGGTGAAGTACATCGCCGCCGCGTTTCCTTCGGCGTGCGGTAAAACGAACCTCGCGATGCTTATTCCCACCTTGCCCGGCTGGAAGGTGCAAACCATCGGCGACGACATCGCGTGGATGAAGTTCGGGGCAGATGGCAGGCTGTACGCCATCAATCCGGAGGCAGGCTTTTTCGGTGTTGCGCCGGGTACGAATAAAAAATCGAACCTGAACGCGATGGAAACGGTGAAGGCAAATACGATTTTTACCAATTGCGGCTTGACTGAAGACGGCGATATTTGGTGGGAGCAGATTGGTCACGGAGCGCCGGGCAAGGAAGTGATTGACTGGAAAGGGCGAAAAAAGCCCGCGCCGCAGACGGACAAAGTTCCCGCCGCTGGGGAGGAAATCGCCCACGCCAACGCGCGGTTCACCGCTCCCGCCCGCCAGTGCCCGTCTATCGCCCCTGAGTGGGAAGACCCCAAAGGCGTGCCGATCAGCGCGTTTATTTTTGGCGGGCGGCGCCCTTCGACAATTCCCCTGATTTTCCAGAGCAAGAGCTGGGCGCACGGCGTGTTTGCCGGCTCGATCTGCGGTTCTGAAATTACCGCCGCCGCGCTGGACATCACAGCGGGAACAGTGCGCCGCGATCCGTTTGCGATGCTGCCGTTCTGCGGCTACCACATGGGCGATTATTTCAGGCACTGGATTGAACTTGGCAAAAAGGCGGAATCCGGCGGCAAAGGCGGCGCGCTGCCGAAGATATTTGTCTGCAACTGGTTCAGGAAGGGAGCAGACGGCGCGTTTATGTGGCCGGGCTACGGAGAAAACAGCCGCGCTCTGGCGTGGGTTTTTGACCGCTGCGACAACCGGGACAACTGCGTTGAAACCGCCATCGGCTTTTTGCCCAAACCCGGCGCGATTGAGCCGCCCGCTGGTGTCAGCGCCGAGGTAATGGAAGCGCTCTGCAAGGTCGACGTTGAAGGCTGGAAGAAGGAAATCGCCGATGTGCGCCAAAACCACTACCCCAAGTTCGGTGAGAAACTGCCGAAGGAGCTTTCCCGCGAACTTGACGAGATCGAAAAACGGCTGAATGATTGACAGCATACTTTTTGCTGTGTATGATATTTTATGAACTTGATTTAAATTCGGAGGGTTTTCATTATGCAAAAGCAAGAAGGTAAAAAGTTCACAAGCTCTCTGCTTTTCACCGGAGGAGTCAGCATACTTGTTGGCATTATTATTTTTCTCATCCCTATTCCGCAAAGTTTGCGGGATGTAGCGGAGCTTGTTCCTGCGCGGAATGCTGAATTAGGATGGCGGCTGCTCGCTATTTTTGTGGCGACAATTGTCGCGCTTATTCTCAAGCCATTCCCCATGGGAACGGTGTGTTTTATTTCCATCGCTGTGTTGGCTGTTACTAAAACGACAACTGTGGGTGTTGCGCTCAGTGGTTTTTCCAATACAACAATTTGGCTGATCGTTTGTGCGTTTTTCATTTCAAGAGGTTTCGTAAAAACAGGGCTAGGGCAAAGGATTGCCTACTTATTTATGAAGGCATTTGGAAAGAAAACGTTGGGGCTAAGCTATTCGTTTATCATAAGCGACCTTGTTATGGCTCCCGCAATGCCGAGCAACACCGCCAGAGCTGGCGGCATTATCTATCCCATCATCCGTTCTTTGGCAAATGTTTTTGGCTCCAAAGTGGAAGACGGAACAGAGCGTAAAGTCGGCTCGTATTTGCTGTACACGACATTTCAGGCGGACAACGTTGTGTCTGCAATGTTTATGACGGCGATGGCGGCAAATCCGCTCGCCGCGCAAATCGCCTCTGATGTGCTTGGTTTGCAGATTAGCTGGATGCAGTGGGCGGTAGCGGCGTTTGTTCCGGGTATTGTTTCGTTGGCGTTACTTCCGTTGCTTATGTATAAGATTTACCCGCCTGAAATCAAGGAGACGCCGGAAGCAACTGAAATCGCCAAGAAAAAACTCCAGGAAATGGGACCGCTCAGCAAGAAAGAAAAGCAGATGATATTTGTCTTTTTTCTCATACTAGTGCTGTGGATTTTTGGCCCCAACTTCCGTATTGATGCAACAACAACCGCTCTCATTGGTCTTTGTACTATGTTGCTGATTGGGATTTTGGACTTCAATGATATTAAAACCGAGCAGAGCGCGTGGGACACGCTGGTCTGGTTTGCCGCGTTGGTTATGATGGCGGCACAGCTCAACACGCTGGGAGTTATTCCGTGGTTTAGTGTTACTGTAACAAACTCTGTGTCAGGTCTTGGTTGGGTCGTTGCTTTTGCGATTATTGCGCTAGCGTACTTTTACTCGCACTATTTCTTTGCCAGTGCAACAGCGCACGTGAGCGCAATGTACGGCGCGTTACTGCTTGCTTCGGTTTCTCTTGGCGCGCCACCTTTGTTTGCGGCGCTGGTGCTTGCGTTCTTCAGCAACCTTTTCATGGGGCTTACGCACTACGGAACTGGGCCCGCGCCTGTATATTTCGGTTCCGGTTATGTAACACAGGGAACGTGGTGGGGTTATGCCTTCCTGATTTCCGTTATCAACATCGCGATTTGGGTTTTGGTCGGCGGCCTGTGGTGGAGAATCCTGGGCTTGTGGTAAAAACCGATTTTTTGTTTTTCTAAAAATGAACCGCTGTACAGCCGAAGGTTGTATGGCGGTTCTTTCGTTGTGTTAATTAGCAATGTGTCTTTGGGTCATTCAACAAATCTATTCAGAAGGAAGTAAACTTTGGAACCTGCAACAATTACAATTATCATTATGCTTTTCGCTGTTGTTATGTTTATCTTGGAAAAAATACCTCTCTCTCTGACCGCAATGCTTGTCTGTACATCGTTGGCTGTTACAGGTGTTATCACACCAGCAGCCGCGTTCGCGGGATTTGTAAATCCGGCGGTAATTTTATTTGCGGCGATGTTCGTCATTGGCGGTGCATTTTTTGAAACCGGAATGGCGCGAAAAGTAGGTTTGCTGGTAACACGCTTTGCCAAAACCGAACGCCAGATGATTGTGGCAATTATGCTTGCAACCGGGCTTGTCGGCAGCGTATTATCAAACACCGCAACTGCCGCAATATTTATCCCCATCGTTATCGGTATTGCCGATCAATCCGGCTTTTCCCGCTCCCGTTTGCTTCTGGCAATGGCGTTCGCCGCAAACTTGAGCGGCAACTTAACGCTCATCGCTTCCCCTGGCAATCTCATTGCACACGGGGCATTAGGTGCGGCGGGCGTTCCTCAATTTGGATTTTTTGATTTTGGTTTGATTGGGCTTCCCATACTTATTGCCGGTGTCATATACTTTGCGCTCCTCGTTCCAAAACTACTTCCTGAACGCACCATCAGCCAGCCCTCAACATTTGAAACGCAAAAAAATGTCGAAAATGTTCCACGGTGGAAACAGGTGGTTACAATTTGCGTATTGATTGCTACCATCATTCTTATGACATTTGAATCAGTAGTAAAGATACCAATTCACGTTATTGCCACTGCTGGTGCTATCGTTATAGTTTTATCAAGGGTTACGACCGAAGAAAAAGCCCTCAAGTCAATTGATTTGCGCGTTATCTTTCTATTTAGCGGTGTTCTTCCTCTGGCTACGGCGTTGGAGCGAACAGGAGCAGGTTTAATGATCACCAATTCGGTTATTGGTTTGCTTGGAGAAAATGCAACACCGTTTGCATTGCTTGTTGCAGTTTTTCTAATAGCCGTTGTACTAACCAACTTTATTTCTAATACGGCAACTGCAGCGCTGCTAATTCCCCTTGCAATTACCATCGCGAACAGCATGGGCGCAGACCCACGAGCGGCGGCAATGGCTACGGTAATTGGGGCTTCGATGGCGTTTGCAACACCGATTTGCACGCCGCCAAACACGATGGTTTATACATTGGGCGGTTACCGTTTTGCAGATTATACAAGAGTTGGCTTGCCATTGATTATTATAGGCAGCATCATCAGTTTGATTTTACTGCCAATATTTTTCCCGTTCTTTCCGTAATTGTTGTACCACTTCCGCAACAATATTTTTGCGGAAGTGGTTAACGCCTCGACGTGTATTTCAAGCCTAATTTTTCTTGACGGTTCCACGAGCCTGTACTATCATAGTACCAGGAGGAAATCTTGTTGTATGGGTAACACAAAAGATTTCGTAAGCATCGAGCTTGATGCGGCACTCCCGGAGCTTGCCGATTTCCAGGAGGGCATTCGCCGCGCGCCGCGCCGCGAGGCGGCACTGTCAGCTGAGGACAAAGTAACCGCCGTGAAAAACGCGCTGCGGTACATCCCCAAAGAACACCACGCTCTCATGGCGAAGGAGTTTGCCTGCGAGCTGGAAGAGCGCGGGCGCATTTACGGCTACCGTTTCCGCCCGCAGGGAAAACTGTACGGCAAGCCCATCGACCAGTACAAAGGCGCGTGTATCGAAGGAAAGGCGTTTCAGGTGATGATCGACAACAACCTCGACTTTGATGTTGCGCTGTACCCGTACGAACTGGTAACGTACGGGGAAACCGGACAGGTTTTCCAGAACTGGATGCAGTACCGCCTTGTTAAAAAATACCTCGAAATACTCACCGATGAGCAGACGCTTGTACTGCTGTCCGGGCATCCGCTGGGTTTATTCCGCTCGCACAAGCTCGCTCCGCGCATAATTCTCAGCAACGGGCTTTTGATTGGCCTGTACGACAACCCGCAGGGTTTCAACCGCGCCGCTGCAATGGGCGTGTCCAATTACGGGCAGATGACCGCTGGCGGCTGGATGTACATCGGGCCGCAGGGAATTGTACACGGCACGTTCAACACGCTTTTGAACGCTGGCCGGCTTATGCTCGGCATTCCCAAAGACCAGGATTTGGCGGGGAGGCTTTTTGTTACATCGGGGCTCGGCGGAATGTCAGGCGCGCAGGGCAAGGCTGCCGAAATTGCCGGGGCGGTCAGCATCATTGCCGAGGTGGATATTTCTCGCATCAACACGCGCCACGAGCAAGGCTGGGTCAGCAAGCAAACCGCTTCGCTGGAGGAGGCGGTTGCGTGGGCGCGTGAAAAGCAGGCGGCGAAGGAAGCGTGCGCCATCGCGTACCACGGCAACATCATCGACCTCTTGGAATATCTTATCGCGCAGAATGTTCACGTTGATTTGCTCTCCGACCAAACATCCTGCCACGTGCCGTATGACGGCGGCTATTGCCCGCAGGGGCTGGACTTCCAGCAGCGCACGGCGATGTTGAAAAACGACCCCGCCGGATTCCGCGTTCTTGTCGACACATCTCTCAGGCGGCACTACGAGCTTGTCTGCAAACTGCACGGGCGCGGCGCGTATTTTTTTGACTACGGCAACAGTTTCCTGAAAGCGGTGTTTGATGCGGGTGTTACCGCCGTGTGCAAAAACGGCACGAGCGATGTTGACGGTTTTGTGTTTCCCTCGTATGTCGAGGATATTCTGGGGCCGCACCTGTTCGATTATGGCTACGGGCCGTTCCGCTGGTGCTGCTTGTCCGGCAAGCAGGAGGATCTTGACGCTACCGATAAAGCGGCGATGGAGTGTATCGATCCCACCCGGCGGTATCAAGACCGCGACAACTACGTGTGGGTGCGGGACGCGAAGAAAAACAAAATGGTTGTGGGGACAAAGTGCCGCATACTGTACCAAGACGCGGAAGGTCGCACGAAGATCGCGCTGAAGTTCAACGAGATGATCCGCAAGGGCGAAATCGGGCCGGTGATGCTGGGACGCGACCACCACGACACTGGCGGCACGGATTCGCCGTTCCGCGAAACGTCGAATATCAAGGACGGCTCCAACGTAACGGCGGATATGGCAACGCAGTGCTTCGCCGGAAATGCTGCGCGCGGTATGAGCCTCGTTGCTCTGCACAACGGCGGTGGCGTTGGTATCGGCAAGGCAATTAACGGCGGCTTTGGGATGGTGCTTGACGGCAGTGAGCGTGTTGACACAATTCTGAACATGGCGATGCCGTGGGACGTCATGGTTGGCGTTTCGCGCCGCGCGTGGGCATCGAACGAACACGCCATTGAAACGGCGAAACTGTACAACGCCAACAACGCCGGACGTGATCACATCACCATTCCGGTTGTTGCCGATGACGCGCTCGTTCGCTCGGTGGTGTAGCGGCGTTATTCAAGCGGGTTTAAAACCCCGCCCTCCACTTCAGGGCGGGGGTATTGATTAGGGTGTGTGTGTTTAAGAAGATTGAGCTTGCGTTTGTGTATCGTCGTTGTCCGGCGTGTAAACCCACAAGAGCTGCGCGTCTCTCTTGCTGTGGTTAAACCATGTGTGGGCATCCGTGGAGCGGAAACTCACCGAGTCCCCGGCAGACAAGATGTATTCCGTGCTCTTCAGGTAGAAGTGTATTTTCCCCGATAGAATATACAGAAACTCCTCGCCGTGGTGGGATTGTATGAGGGTTCGCCCTGAGTTTGCAGCTACGGTGTACATCATCGCCGAAAGGCGGAAGTTGTTCATCGCGACCAACGGCTCAACAGAAACCCCATCAAGTCCAATGTCAACGTTCTCCAACGCGCCCTTGCGAACAATGTGCCGTTCGCTCTGCGGATCCGCGATGTAATAGAGAAGATTCTCGCCGTAAAAATCGGCAAGCCGCTGTAAGATTTCAATCGACACATTGACGTTTTCATTTTCTAATTTGTGTAGATATGAAGGAGAAATCTGGACAGCTTTCGCCACCCTCGCCAGATCAAAACCACGTTCCAGTCGGCATTTTTTCCATTTTTCACTTTGCCACAGTTGCGGGGTAATTAACTCCACTGGGGGGGGCAGCTTTTGTTTTTCATCGGTATTAAACAAACGGTGGGCGGCGGTAACGCTTATCTTTTTCTCTTTCGAGAGACGAATCAAATTACGCATTTGCGTCATATCATCGTGTGTAAAGAAGCGATAGCCGTTCTTCGCCCGCTTTGCGGAGAAAAGACCTTGCTTTTCCCAGTTCCGAATTGTCGCAGGAGCTACGCCAATTTCTTTTGCTGCTTCCTGAATGCTTAGAAGGATTTCTCCAGAATCTGTTATATACATAATAATATCTTATACAAATGATAACATAAATGTAATAAAAAAAGCAAGTGGTATGCACCGATTTGTCTTGTTTGAGAAAAATAAAATGATAAGCATAATAATTATAATCTAAAAAGAATAAAATGTCAAATCGTTCAAAATCTATGAAATACATTTGACAAGGTGGGGAAAATGTAGTTTAATTAATTCTATACAGTGCTGATTATTTTTTGCACGCAGGTTGGGGGCGAAGTGGAACAGTTGATGATGTCCATCGAACAGCGGGGGGCGTTTTTTTATGCGTATATATTTCAGCGGTTTGGCATTATAGCGGCGCAGGCTCGTGCGGGATTTGCCGTCAACAGAACTCCTGACGGCTGGGCGAGTTGTAACGCGGATGAGGTTTTTGTCGCGGCGCTACAGGCGGCGAACGAAGCGCTTGAGCGGACTGGCAAAACGTACTGCGATATTAACGCCCTTGCCTTGTCGGTGGAGCGGGGGGCAGCTCTTGTGTGGGATGCCAAAACTGGCGTTCCGGTGTGCGACCTCGCATTGCCGGATTGTGGCAGAGCCCGCTCTGTGTGCCGCGGCTTGAGCGCTCAAGAAGCCCTCGGGCGCAAAGTACGGGAGCGCTGCGGCACGGTTATCGACCACCGTTTTTCCGCGCCCAAGCTTATGTGGATACTCGAAAATGTTCCCGATGCTCGCCAGCGTGCCGGATGTGGCGAACTGCTGTTTGGCTCGATGGATAGCTGGCTCATCTGGAAGTTCACCGGCGGGAAAACGCACGCTTGCGATTGCTCGAACGCCGCGTACACGATGCTGTACGATGTTTACAGGCGGCAGTGGGACGCGGATTTACTTGTGGAGCTGAATATTCCCGGGCAAATGCTGCCGGATGTTAAACTGTCGAGCGCGGATTTTGGCGAAACTGCCAGCGAATACTTTGGCGGTCCGGTGAAAATCGCCTGCGCCGCCGGAAACGAAAACAACGCACTGTTTGGGCAAACCTGCTACGATTTGGGAAAAGCGCGGGTGTCGTACGCGCATGACTCAACCTGCGATGTCATCGTGCATACTGGCTTGTCGCCTGTTATTTCAACGTCAAACATCATGACAACGTTTGCCTACGGCATAGCGGGGATTGACAAGTATGCGCTGCACGCTCCACACTGGCTTGATATCTGTGGGGAGGATGAATCCAATCTCGCCGCGTGTGAAAAAATGGCGTACCGCGTGTACAATATTCTGCGCTTGGCGGAGAAAGATACCGGCTGCCCGGTGCAGATGCTCCACGCGGACGGCGATGCTGCGTACGGCACAGACGGCGACGCTTTGCTGCAGCTTCAGGCGGATTTGCTGCAGGTTCCGGTGTGCCGTTCGGCGGTGAAAGAGGTTTCGGCGCTGGGCAGCATTTATATTGCGGGGGTTTTTACCGGCTTCTACAAAGGGCGCGATGATGTCGTGCCTCACTGGAAGGCGGAGAAAATATTTGAACCTGCCGTTTCGCCACTGGCGAACGCGCAGACAGAAACGTGAGCGAAAGCGTAGTGCTTAACGCGTAAAGAAAAAACAGACGGAGGATTTTTATGGGATACCATGAACCGGGAAAATGGTGGGTCAGCCCTTCTAACTACGAAAAAGAAGTGGTTGAAAAGTTTAAATTTCCCCACAAGGTGGAGTTTTTGGATACGTCGCTGCGGGACGGCGAGCAGCAGCCGAGCATCATTCTTACAAAGGATGAAAAGGTTGAGATCGCGAAAAAACTCGCCGAAGTGGGTGTGCAGCGTATCGAGGCGGGAACGCCTGCGGTGCTTGAGGAGGATGCCGAAGCTGTCCGCGAGATTTGCGGTTTGGGGCTCAAATCAAAAATCTTTGCCTTTGTCCGCTGCATGGAAAAAGACATGAAGCTGGCGAAGGAGTGCGGGGTTTCAGGTGTTATTGCGGAGATGGTGGGTAGCGAGCATATGCTGCACCACGCGAAGAAGTGGGAAGTTGACCGCGCTAAGAAAGCGTCAATTGAAGCCACGCTGGTGGCGAAGCAGCTCGGTCTGCACGTTACCTACTTTCCGGCGGATTCGTCCCGCGCGGAATTTGAATTTCTGGCGGATTTGGTTCAGGCGGTATACGAGGAAGGGCACATCGATTCGCTGGCGCTCGTTGACACGATGGGCGTTTTATCTCCGGAAGGAGCTGCGTACCGGATTCGCAAGCTGAAGGAGCGTTTCCCCAAACTGCCGCTGGAGGCGCATTTCCACGATGACTACTCGATGGGCGTTTCCAGCACAATTGCCGCGCTTGCCGCCGGAGCCGAAGTCGCGCACGTAACAGTCGGCGGGATGGGCGAGCGGGCGGGCGGCGCGCAGCTTGAGGCGGTCGCTTTGGCGCTTGAGGCGCTGTACGGCGTGCCGAGCGGACTTCACATGAACAAGTTCAAGGAACTTTCGCGCTTTGTCGCTGAGCGGACACGGGTGTCGCCCGGCCCGACAAAACCTGTGGTAGGCGAAAAGATTTTCCTGTGGGAAACCGGGCTGCCTTCGAGCCTCTGGCAGAACTGCAAAGACATCGATCCCCTTATCATGCTGCCGTATATGTACACACTCACCGGGCAAAACGAGCCGTACCTTCTGCTGGGTAAAAAAAGCGGCAAGGACAATCTGAAAGTGTGGGTAGACGAGTGCGGGATTCCCGTGCCGGAGGAGAAAATGAACGATTTGCTCCTGTTGGTGAAGAAGAAATCCTACGCGGAAAAACGCGATCTTACCCGTGAAGAGTTTAAAACATTGGTGAAATCAATCACCGTGTAATTTTTTGGAGGAAGAAAGAGAAATGAAGAAGAGAATTGCTATTGTTACTGTTGTTGCGGCACTGCTTGTGTTTGCCGCAGGCTGTCAGAAGAAAGAGGGCGGCGTTTACCAGATGCGTATCGGAAACGTTACCGCTCCCGACCACATTCTTAACATCACGTTTATGGAGTTTGCCGAACGGGTCAACGAGCGATCCGGCGGGCGCATCAA
>WQZT01000040.1 GCA_009780595.1 Treponema sp.
AAACAACTCCTTCAGTATCGCGCCTTCCTCGTCGCCGTTGATAATATGCACGCGCTCAACACCAGCTTTACACGCCCGTACCGCCAGCGCAAGATCGGCAAGCGCTTTATCATCCGCCCCCTTGCGTGCATTTGCATCAAGCACCTGCTGCGCCTGCTGCGGCGTGAGGCGGGTTATTCTGCCGCATTCCGTAGTTGCAATATCATCGGGAATATCGTAGCTGTCTTTTTTTATACCCTCCGAAAGGGAAACCAAAACGAGCTTCACCGCGCCAAGCCTCGTTGCCGCCGAGAACGCAATCTCGCTGCTGGGAACGTTGTACGGTTTGCCCGATGAACTCCAGCCTATGCAGGGAAGCAGCGGAACCATTCCGAGTTCTAAAATACGTTGCAGGGATTCGGTGTAAATCTTATCAACCGCCCCAGTGTGCTCCATATCCGTGCCGTCGATAACGCCGATTCCCCGCGCCCGGACAAAATTGCCGGTTACCGCATCAACCCTGCTGGCGGAAAAACCTGTCATAAACGCAGTTGCGCTGTGGAACGCCGCCATCTGCACAAATGGCATAGCTTGCGCCGTGGTAATTCGCCGTGAGCCTTTGTAGCTCGAGGGAATTGCATACTGCGCGAGAATTTCGCTGATCCATTCTTTCGCGCCGGGAACAATAACTACGCGAAAGCCTGTGTTCGCAAGCAGCGCTAAATCCTTAACAATAGAAGGAAACAGCGGATGCTCCGTTACCGGGAAATCGATCTTGAATACCACCGTGGAATTGTGAAAGCGGCTTTGATAGTGAAACGCTTCCCGGATAAGCTCTACGTTCGCCGATGGCTCGTCAGCGTTGCTATGCGACAAGGCTGACTACCGCGCCGCTTGGGACATTTGGAGCAGGGATATACGGCATAGCCGCACTTGCCGCCTGCGCTTGCAGCGCCTGAGTCCGGTATGCGTCAGCCAGCGCGCTAATCTGCGCGCTGCCGGAGGCTTCGGCGGGGGCAGCGGCATCCGCTGCTTCAGCAAACGCTTTTGCGACAGCCTCGGCAACGGCGGCGGCTTTTTCAGCCGCTTTTTCCGCGGAGGAGGGGAGGCCGGGAGGATTATCTTTGAGCGCGGAAAACTGCCGGATAAGCACGTCGATGAGCTTCAGTTGGTTAATACTAACCCCGCGAATATTTTTAGGAGCCGCTGTCCCGTACACGTTTTCAAAGTTCGAATAGACAAGGAGAGAGGGATCAACAGGCAGCGACATTCTGCCGTTTCCTGCTGTAAAGTGATTAATAGCAGGCATCGAAACATTGTGCATAATCCGCATAGCTTTCTCCTCAATTCGATTTTTATACTTCTTATATCGGAATTGTAAGAAAAAAGATTAGCAGCTGTATGAGAAACAGCCACATAACGAGGTGTTTTTTTCTTCAAGGTATAGTATAATCATTACTTATATGAGAAAGAAAATTTACGTTATCGGACACCGCAATCCTGATACGGATTCGGTTGTTTCCGCTGCCGCTTACGCGCGGCTTAAACAGTTACAGGGGCAGGATAATTGTTTTTCTGCCAGAGCCGGCAAAATTAACCGGCAGACTGAATATATTTTTGACCGTTTCAATGTGCCAGTGCCGCAATATCTGCCGGACTTGATCCCCAAGGCCGAGCATTACGCGCAGGAAGCGCCTGTTACATTGAACGAAAACGACAGTTTGTGGAACGCCCTTGAGCTGCTGCAAAAAGGCGATGCGAAGGTGCTGCCGATTGTTGACAAAGATGGCGTGTACCGGGGGATGTTTCACTATCGGAGTTTTGCCCAGTATGTCATCAATAATATCAGCCCCCGAAAGAAATCCTCGTTTCCCCTGTCGCTGGAACATCTGGCACAGACCATTCACGCGCAGGCGCTGACGCTGTTCGACAGCAGCGAAGTCAGAAAATCGCCCGTTGTTGTCGCAGCATCCAGCTCAGAGAACTTCATGAAAAATATCCAGAGTGAGGGAGTGGACAACGCGCTGGTAGTGGTGGGGGATCGCCCGGACATCCAGAGAGTCTGCATTGAGCTGGGCGTGCGCGCGCTGATCCTGTCCAACGGAGTTACGCTTATAAAAGAGCTGCTGGACCTTGCGGAGGAGAAAAAGGTAACGGTTTTGATCAGCCCCTTTGACACATCTTCCACATCGCGGCTTATCACCTATTCGGTGTCGGTGGGCAAACTCAGCGACACCAACGTTCCCCTGTGCCGCCTTCACGATCCTGTGCGGAGTTTTCGGGAAACGCTTACCAACGCGCCCGCCCGCTACCTGCCAGTAGCTGATGCTGATGACAAAGTTGTCGGTGTTATTTTTGAAGGCGACCTTGCCAAAGACCCCAACGTCGAAGTGATTATGGTGGATCACAACGAGCCGCGCCAGGCGATTGAAGGCATCGAGAACTTCAAGATTCTTGAGGTTATCGATCACCACAGGCTTGGCAACCTTTCCACCGCCTATCCGATTACGTTTATTAACCGCGTAGTTGGGGCAACGTGTACGATTATCGCCAACCTGTATCGCGAGCAGAAACTCCCGATGGAAAAAGAAATCGCCTCAATTTTGCTGTGCGCGATTTTGACGGATACGTTGATGCTGAAATCCGCGACAGCGACTGAAACGGATGTCGAGGCTGCCGAATACCTTTCTTCGATTACGGGGCTGGATATTCAGGCGCTGTACTCCGATTTGCAGACGGCATCGAATAAAATTATCACGCTGCCAGCGCAGGAGCTGATTACGCTGGACTCCAAAGAGTACACCGAGCGCGGGCTTCCTTTTATCGTGAGCCAGATCGAAATCGACAACACGGAAGCTTTGATGGAACGCAAGGAGGAAATCGCCGATGCGCTGGAAAAGACGCGTTCAGGTGGCGGCTATCTTTTTGCCGCCCTCATGGTAACCGATGTTACGATGCTTGATTCGCTGCTGTTTGTAACGGGGGAAAAGGCGTTTACAGGCCTTGTCAGTTTTCCGGTTGCGGCGGCAGGCGTTTACGAGCTTAAAGGCGTTGTGTCCCGCAAAAAGCAGCTTATGCCGCTGTTGACGGAATTGATACTGCGTTACACGGGGTAATGAAGGGTAATGAAACAGATGAAAACGATATATGTGGCTGGCGGCTGTTTTTGGGGTGTGGAGAAATTCATCGCCCTCATCCCTGGCGTTGCCTCAACCGAAGTCGGGTACGCCAACGGCAACACCGAAAAACCAAGCTACGAGGACGTGTGCCGCAAAAACACCGGACACGCCGAGGCGGTGCGCGTGGATTACAATCCGCACAAGGTCAGCTTGACGTTCCTTTTGGAGCGTTTCTACGAAGTGATCGATCCGCTGACGCTAAACCGGCAAGGCGGCGATGTCGGGGTGCAATACCGCACCGGTGTTTACTTTACCGACAGTGCCGACGAGGAGATTATTCGGGGTTCGATTGCGCTGTTGCAGGAAAATTACGATAAACCCGTGATGATAGAGGTCAAGCCGCTTGTGCATTTTTACCCCGCCGAGGAATACCACCAGAAGTATTTGGATAAGAACCCCGGCGGCTACTGCCACATTGGCAGAGATAAGTTTGAGGTGGCAAAGGCGGCGGTTGACTCCGCCACGTTGTACCGTCCGGCGGAAAAGGCCGCCTTGCGCGAAAAACTCACCTCCCTGCAATTTGACGTTACGCAGAACAGCGCGACCGAGCCGCCGTTCCGCAACGAGTACTGTAACACGTTCGAGCTGGGCATTTACGTTGACATTACAACCGGGCAGCCGCTGTTTGTTTCATCCGACAAGTTCGAGTCAGGCTGCGGCTGGCCTAGTTTTTCCCGCCCCATCTCCGCCGAGCTGCTGAGCGAACTGCCGGATCATTCTCACGGGCGGCAGCGGGTCGAAGTGCGAAGCGCGCTCGGTGATTCGCATTTAGGGCACGTATTCACAGACGGCCCAGCCGAATCAGGCGGGCTGCGCTACTGTATCAACAGCGCTTCGTTGCGCTTTGTCCCTCGGGAAAAGATGGAAGCGGAGGGCTACGGAAAGTTGCTGCCGTTGCTGGGCAAATGAGCCGTTGGCTCATTTGCTGGGGAGTTTTGCTGTGCAAAACTCCATGCTTGGAATGTATGGGCAAATGAGCCAACGGCTCATTTGCCGTGCAGTATTGAATTATTTACTGACTTGTACTATTCTGTTTTAGAAGGGGATAGCGATGAAAATTGCGGAAGCAGTAAAATTAATCGATGGGCAGTTCTTTTGGGGCGAGGATTTGGCGGATTTAGAAATCGTTTCAGCGTGCGGCGCAGACCTCATGAGCGACGTTATGGCTTTTGTAAAAGACAAAGTTCTTTTGCTTACCGGCCTTGTAAATCCCCAAGTAATACGAACTGCGGAATTGCTGGATATACACTGCGTTATCTTTGTCCGGGGCAAAGTTCCCTCCCGCGAAATGATTGAGTTGGCAGAAAGTTCCGAGATTATTCTCGCCGGGACAAAGCATTCTATGTTTATTGCGTCAGGCAAGCTGTACGAAGCAGGGCTCAGAGGCGGCGGGAATCGGACTATTTGAATCTGAAGGAACTATATGGGAAAGATTAAAAGTGCGCTGGAAATCGCCCTTGAACGGACTGAGTCTGTAAAGAGCGACAAAGACAGCATCGCCTTGTTTCAGGCGAAACAGAAAGGCAAGAAGCTTGCGAACGAGTTTATTGACGGGGAAATCGACTCCCTTGAAAACGAAATAAAAAAAGAGCCGCAGTCGGTGCAAGGAAGCTTGAAGCAGGGTGTTTTCGATGTCCTGCTTTCGCGCATTGCCCTGCCTGTGGTTAAAGACGACCTCAAGCGGATAGAGCGTGCAAGCGCGGCGTTAGCCCAGATAGTTGCCGCTAAGAGTTTTGGGGAGATTGCCAAACAATTCACTCAGTTTATGAGCCAGTATCTGGATGAGGCGGCGCACTACGAAGAAGCCGTAAAACAGCAGTACGCCCCCAAGTTGCGCCAGAAAGAGGAAGAGCTTTCGCGCCGTTTGGGGCGGCAGTTAACGATCGACCCGTTGCAAGACCCTGAGTTTGTCGCTCTCTTGAGCCAGCACATCAGCGCGCTGAAGGAAAATTATCAGGCAGTAGCGGATCAGGTTAAGCAGGAAGCGCAGCGCCTCTTTAACGCGCCTGAAAAAGCGTAAGAAAGCGGCGTGAAACACTTCGTCTAACGCCGCAACGCCGCATTCTTACGTACGTATATACCTTTCTATAGCTGAACCTCAGCTGTCGTCGTGCTCAGCGCTCCTTCGATTTTTTTCTCCATGCAATGTTTCATGTAGCGAAAGACAGCAAATCTATGATCGAATGATAAATTTTGAAAAAGCAGAATATACACATGCTCGTCATCACGCCGCTGCCCTACGATAGTCATATCCGTTATAATAATCTTGCCGTGTAATTTTAACTGAACACCTTGTAATACTGTTCCGGGATAAAAATAGCCTGTTTTCTCAAATCTCACAGCAATACCCGACGCGCTTAGCTCAAGGAGTTTTCCACGATAGATGCCCCAATACCCCTGGTAATTAAACGTGGAACTTTTTTCTTGCTCGCAGGATACCCGAAATTTGCAGGGACCTTCTCGCGCTTCGTTGGCTTGCAAAACTTTGATCATTATTCTGGTGCTTTCCTTCAACCCCAGCTTTAACTGAATGTATCCGCAGGGAATTGACAGATTGATAAGGTACTTCTCCATCAACTGCTGATCGTGATTGTAGGATATTATTCCCAGGCGGCTGCTTTTTGTTCGGGGATCTTCCTGAATACTCCTTATGTAGGATTCCCATTCTTTTTCTTCAAGATACTCATCAATGTTGATAAACATCGTTGAACCTGGATATTTCACAAGAACATTTCGGGCTTTTTCCTCGTTAAAGAGCGCATAGGTTTCAAAGCCCGCCATGAGGAGTGTATCGAGCATTTCTTCCCGAATTACACTGTGTGGATACAGAAGAAACGTTTTTTTTCCTTGTATGAACTGTTGTTGCACCATAATTCCTCCCACCCTTCTGGGTAAAATCTTGTTGTGTTTCAGTATAAAACTGAACTTTAGTAGCATAATTAGTAGCATACTGTTAGTGTATCACATATATTTCTAGAGTGGAAGAAAAATCGTAGAGATTTTGGAGATTTTTTACAGTTAAACCTTAGCGGTCATAGCGTGCTAAACACGTTTCCATCTTTTTTTCCAAGTAATGCTTTATGTAACGAAAGATGGCAAGTTTATGTTCCGTTGATAATTTTTTAAAAAGCAGAACATGGATACAGTCGTCATCACACCGCTGTCCTACGATAGTCATATCCGTTATAATAATCTTGCCGTGTAGTTTTAATTGAACATTTTGTAATACCGTTCCCGGATAAAAATTATCCGCCTTCTCAAACTTCACCGCAATGCCCAATGAGCTCAAATCAAGGAGTTTTCCACGATAGATGCCCCATTTCCCCTCGTAATTCAGAGTAGAATCTCTTTCTTCCTTGCAGGACACCCGCAACGATAAACGCCTCCCTCGTGCTTCATTGGCTTCCAACACTTTGAGCATTATTTGAGCGCTTTCCTTCAATCCTAATTTTAACTGAATGTATCCGCAGGGAATTGACAGATCGATGAGGTACTTCTCCATCAAGTGCTGATCGTGATTGTAGGATATTATCCCCAGACGGCTGCTTTCTGTTCGAGGGTCTTTCTGAATACTCCTTATGTAGGCTTCCCATTCATCTTCTTTAAGATACTCGTCAATATTGATAAACATTATTGAACCTGGGTATTCCATAAGAATTTTTCGAGCTTTTTCCTTGTTAAAAATAGTATAGGCTTCAAAGCCTGCCAATAACAGTGTATCGAGCAATTTTTCCCGGATTACACTGTGAGGATAAAGAAAAAACGTCTTTTTCCCTTGTCCAAACTGTCGCTGCTTCATAATTTCCCCTAACCATTCTGGGTAAGATTTAATGTTTCAGCAAAAAAATTGAACATTAATATAATACTGCTAGTATACCATGCATACTTTTATAGTGAAAGAAAAATCGTGCGTATTTTTGACAATTTTTATATTAAATATGAGGGAAAATCCAGTTTCCGGGTTCTATTCGGCTTTTTTAAGAAGCGGCGGCTTTGGTTCCGCGCCAGCACCGATTTTGCCAAACAAAATACGCCCCATTATGGCAGCGGTGTTGTGTTGCAGCATTATTCCCAGCACTGCCGGAAGGACTGCCATTTCGGGAAAGTACCGTATTGCCAGCGTCATTGCAGTGGCGCTGTTTCTCAGGCTCGAGGCAAACAAAAAGGCAACCTGCTTTTCCTTGTTAAACTTGCCCGCATTCGCCGCAATTCGCGCACCGATAAAAGACAAAATGATAAGGCCGAGGCTCGTGGCAAGAACTTTCCATACGATAGGATTGTTGAAGCGAAGTAAGGGCGCTACCGCCGACGCGTTCGATGCTACTACGAAAATCATCAGGAACTTGGAAAATGGCGCAAAATAGGGGGTAAGCAGCGCAGGTATTTTTCCCCGGCTGGCTTCGTTGATTCCCACGCCGGCAATCGTGGGGATCACTATCATCAGGGTGAGGGAAATAATCATTCCCGTCATATCAATGTTGATGCCGGTTCCCACAAAAAAGCGCACTGTTGCCGGCACGGTAAGGGGCGCAAAAATCGTGTCAAGAAGGATCAGCGTCAGCCCGAGCGCAGCATCACCTTTATAGACAGTAACCCAGATAAACCCTGTTACGGCAGTAGGAACCGCGTACAGCAGCACGTACCCTGAAACAACATCCGGGTTCTTCAAGAAAAAAGTGGCAAGCGCGAACACCACCAGCGGCAGAAAAATACGCGCTATTACAATGTACAAAAGAATGGGCAGCGGGGAGGCAAAGGTCTTGCCCAGCTCGCGGAAGCGGAGTTTGAGCGCTCCGACCAGCGTTACTGTTCCGAACATGAGGGGAACAAACGGGCGCAGGTTGACAAACACCCACGGCAGCGTAACGCCCAGCACAATGCCGAGCGAGATGAGCAGGGAAAATATCCGCTCAAGGCGTCGGTTAATAGTATCCGCAATTTTTTTCGGCGACCAGCTTTTCGCTTCAGTTTTGTTTTCAAGCATATTGCACCAGTGCCATGGTACTCTGTACGTAGAAATGTTTCAAGCGGAACGGCTGCAAGTATTTGCTGAGTTGAAAATAATTTTCTCGTGATGTATATTTATGCAAGGAATATTCATTTTTATTTATGGAGCAATTGTGAGAGGACGGCAAGGGCGTCAGGAGCGGCTGGAGGCGGTTCGCACACTCATACAAACCCGAAAAATTAAATCGCAGGACGCGCTTTTGACGTGCTTGCAGGCGGAAGGTTTCGATGTGGCTCAGGCGACGCTTTCCCGCGACTTGAAGGCGCTGGAGGTCGGGAAAGTTTCCGACGGCTCAGGTGAGTGTGTTTATTTTCTGCCGGGGGCAGCGGGGCCGCACAAAGAGCGCGAGCGCATTCGCCTCCACGCGCACATTCACGATTTTCTGAAAGGCTACATTTCCATCGAGTGGTCGTCGACGGTTGTCCTTGTCAAAACACATTCCGGCCACAGCGATCCAGTGTGTGTGGCGCTGGACAACTTCGACATTGACGGCGTGATGGGAACTATCGCTGGCAGGGACGATACCGTTGCGGTGTTCTTGCGGGATGGTTTTTGCGGCGCGGATTTTTTCAAACGCTTACAAGAAATTATTCCTGAATTACGAGAGTACGTTAAAGCGGCGCATTAATATAGCGCGTTGATAAGGAGTAACACGATACAATGAAGTACATTGATATGGATAAAACTGCCGCCTACAAGTGGCTGCGGGGCTTGGCGGAAAATGGCAGGAACTTTAACTTTAAGCAAACGCTTACCAGTGAGCGGGTAAAGCAGTGCAACGTTCCGCTTGCCTCGAATGTCGAGGGGCTTTTTTACAACTGGGCGGCAAAGGCCGTTGACGACGAAACGCTCGACGCGCTTGCGGCTCTGGCACAGGAGCAGGAGGCGGTTGCCAAGTACCGCGCACTTGTGGAAGGCGAGGTGATGAACACAGGCGAAGGCCGCAAGGTTTTGCATCACCTGTTGCGGAGTGCGGGCGGAAAAGCTGCCACCGGCGCGGCGGTGAGTTTTGAAGGTCGCGATGTGGGCGGCTTTTACCAGCGGGAGCTGGAGCGGCTTTGCGCCTTTGCCGAAAAGGTTCGCAGTGGGGAATTGTGCCCTGCGCCTGGCAAGCGTTACACGGCGTTCGCCCAGATAGGCATTGGCGGCTCGGACTTGGGACCGCGTGCGTTGTCGCTGGCGCTTGAAAACTGGGTGGCGGGGGAGGGCGGGAAAGCGCCGATTCGGGCGGAGTTTATTTCTAACGTCGATCCGGATGATGCTTCCAGAGTTGTATCGTCCCTGCCGCTCGATCAAACGCTGTTCGTGCTGGTTTCCAAAAGCGGCACAACGCAGGAAACGCTCACCAACGAATTGTTTGTCAAGGAAAAACTGCGGAAGGCCGGGCTTGATCCGGCAAAGCACATGGCGGCGGTTACCAGCGAAACAAGCCCGCTTGCCGGAAACCCTGGCTACCTCGATTCTTTTTACTTCGATGATTGTATCGGCGGCAGGTATTCTTCCTGCTCGGCGGTTGGCGGGCTGATACTTTCACTCGCCTACGGGAGCGATGTTTTCCGCGAGCTTCTTGCCGGGGCTGCCGCTGCGGACAAGGCGGCGCTGGAGGGCGACATTCGCAAAAACGCCGCGCTGCTTGATGCGCTCATCGGCGTGTGGGAGCGAAACTTTCTTGCCTGTCCGTACACTGCGATTCTTCCGTACAGCCAGGCGCTGTCCCGTTTCCCCGCGCACCTGCAGCAGGTGGATATGGAATCGAACGGCAAGCGCGTAAACCGCGAAGGCCGCCCCGTGCCGTACTCGACGGGTCCGGTGGTTTTTGGCGAACCGGGAACGAACGGCCAGCATTCTTTTTACCAGCTTTTGCACCAAGGCACGGATATTGTGCCGTTGCAGTTTATCGGTTTCAGGGAAAGCCAGCGCAATGACGATGCGGTAATCGACGGCTCCACAGGGCAGGCGAAGCTCAACGCGAACCTTGCGGCGCAGATTACGGC
>WQZT01000041.1 GCA_009780595.1 Treponema sp.
GCAATACATTTTTTAATTTTTCATGGGAAGGAAACGGAAGGTATCGGTATACAAGCGAAAATTTTCAACCAGAATCGTTGTCAGATGAAATAGAGATTTTTGTCGATCAAATTGATTTAGCGCGCCGCTATGACCAATTTGATGATTGGGCTGAAGGGTGGATTTGGGATAGATATTTGCTTTATAAGAATGAAACGGATATACGTCATCTTACAAGAAATCAGGTAAGGCTATTTATAAATTATTTTTATGCACATCACGGATATGAATTCAAAAATCCGTTTTATAGGGATTATTTTATTCGTTATGGGTATAAGATAAATCCAAATTTTTCTGTAAATGATTTTAATGAATACGAGCAAAAGAACATTGCTTTTTTATTAAAAATGGAAAGCATGATTCCATAAAATGACACATTTCGCATACTAGGAGATGCAAGATGAAATTATATATAACACACCAATGTTTGTAAGGATAGTATGTAACGGATTTAAAGAAAATACTTCTGTACGGTTTACCATAATATGAAGAAAAAAAGCCGTAACATCGACAGGTGATCTTAAAAGCGATTTTATTTTAACACAACTTCGGTTCTTCCAAACCCGCCCAATTCCGGCCGGGAAAAACGGTAATCCGCCACGCGCGGGTCGTTTTTCAAAAACTCGTGAACACCGTTGCAGAGAATGCCGTCTCCTTTGCCGTGGACAACCGCAAACTGATTCAGCCCGCCGAGAACCGCCGCGTCAAGTTGCCTGCCGAGCGCTTGCAGGGCATCGGCAAGCCGCATCCCGCGTAAGCTCACCTCGAAGGCGGCTGGAGCTGCGGGGGCGAGATCCGCCGCCCACAGAGTAACACTCGGCGGGGCGTTTTTCCCGCTGGAAGGGAGCGGCAGCAATTCCTGCTCGGAAAAGCGCATTTTCAGCGAGCCGATTTCCACGAGCCACTGCGCGGCTTTTCCGGCGGTGGCTTTTTTGTCCAGCTTCAAGATACGCCCACGCCGCTGCCGTTCGCCCGCGAGAACTTCCTGCCCCGGTTTCAGCGCGGCGGCGGTCTCGCCCTTCGGCGTGTGCTGTTTGCTGCGCGCGGCGCTCTGTTCGCCGCTTTCCTTTTCGAGCGTTGATTTTATCGCGGCTTCCTCAGCGTTGACAGAAGCTTCAAGCCCGGCGAGAAACTCTTTCACCTTCAGCGTCTTTTCTCGCGTCAGTTCCCCTTCCTTTATTTCCCGCACAAGATTTTCCAGGGTCTTGCGGCTCTCGCCCAACAGCCGGTTAAGGCTGCCCGCTCCGTCACGGCGCAGGTGCAGCTCCTTCTGCCGCAGACGCAGCTCGCGCAAGTCGGCTTCGCGCCGCTGGTCGGCAAGCCGCTTTTCTTCCATTGATGTAGCCTGTTCCGCCTCGTCAAGCTCCCGCCGCTTTTCCTTCAAGCCCGCAATGAGCGCCGAAACATCCGAACGCTCCTCGTCAAGGTATCCACGCGCGCGGGCAACGAGATCGGCGGGAAGTCCGTTCCGCGCTGCAATGTCCACCGCGCGGCTTTCACCGGGAATCCCCATGATGATGCGGTACGTGGGCGAAAGCGTGCGGCTGTCAAACTCCATCGAAGCATTCTCCACGCCTTCCTGTGTCCACCCGTAATTTTTCAAAATCCCGTGGTGAGTTGTAACGATGAGGCGGCTTTGCTTTTCGATAAAACTGTCGAGGATTGCCATCGCAATAGCGCTGCCTTCTTCGGGATCAGTTCCCGAACCCAGCTCATCGAGGAGAACCAGCGAGCGGCTGTCCGCCATCGAGAGTATCGCGGCGATGTTGGTGATGTGGGCGGAAAATGTTGAAAGGGACTGGCTGAGCGATTGCTCGTCTCCGATGTCGGCGAAAAAACTTGAAAACACCGGAAGGATCGTTCCCTCCGCCGCCGGAAGTGCAAGAGCGAACTGGTTCATCATCGCCAGCAGCCCGAGTGTTTTCAGCGCGACCGTTTTGCCGCCTGTGTTCGGCCCGGTGATAATCACCGTGCGAATGTCGCCGTCCATCGAAAGGTCAAGCGGAACCGCCGCATCGCCCAAAAGAGGATGCCGCGCCTGTTTGAGCGCAAGTTTCCCGCCTGAGCTTTCGCGCCCGCCAGAAGCAGAACATGGACAGCGGGCAAATATCCCCTTTTTTTCAAAACCGTACCGCGCGCGTGCGCGAATGGTTTCAAGAAAAATAATTCCCCGGTGAAAACTACGCAGAACATCGCGGCGGCTTGCAATATCGGCAGTCAGCTCCCGCAAAATCCGGCGCATTTCCGCATCGAGCTTGCGGTTCTCGATGAGGAGTTCGTTGTTCTTTTCGACAACTTCCTCAGGCTCGACAAAAACCGTCTGCCCCGACGCGGAAACTTCGTGAACGATACCGCGAATCCGCCCGCGAAAATTCGCCTTGACCGCAATCACCATTCGCCCGTCGCGCTGGGAAGGAATTTCCGACTGCAACATCCGGCGTGTATCCTCGTTCTTCGCGTACCGCTGTCCGGCAGTCTCGATATCTCTCTGCAACGACTTGATCCGTTTCCGTATTTCCCGTAGCGCCGGAAGATCGCGGAAGTTCCCGTCGCGGTCGATAATTTTGAAAATGCCAGCGGCAATTTCAGCGCACTCAGGAATTTCCCTGGCGGCCTTTGCCAACGGAGTTTCACCAGTTTCCCCCGGCAGCGGCTTTGAAAGCCACTGCCGCAACAATTCGCCCCGCTCGATAAAAATCCCAACGGCGTAAACTTCGCCAGTTTCCAGCATCATCCCTTCAACATCGAGTTTGGGAAAAAAACAGCCCACAGCGGGAAGACTCGCTTGATTGTCGCTGCCAAACGCCGCCAGCAATTTGTGTGCCGCCTCCACGAGCGCCTTCAGGCTCTCCACTTCGCCCCTGTCCAGACGCGGCAGCTCGCCTGAAATCATCTCCGCCGCCTCCTCGCTTACCGAGCGGGCAGCGACCTCCGCGCGAATCGCGGCAAATTCCAGCAAATGCAACGTCTTTTCGTTCATACTAATCACAACCGCCATTCAGCACATCGTCATAAATACGCAGGAAACTTTCGTAGCGCTCCTCGTGGATAACTCCGGCGTGAACGGCCTCCATAACCTTACACCCCGGCTCCGTTCGGTGCGAACAGGAAAGCCCAAAACTGCACTTCCCCGCAAGCGGCGCAAACTCGCGCATATATAAAATCACATCCTCAGGCGAAATCCCCGCCGGGGCAAAACGCCGTATTCCCGGCGTGTCGATAATCCTCGTTGCAAAAAGCTCTGGTACATCCAGCAATATTGCCTGAGTGGTAGTGTGATTTCCCCGATCAAACTTTTTATTGATAGCCCCGGTTTTTATTTCAATGTCCGGTATCAGCGCCTTGATAATGCTGGACTTGCCCGCGCCAGACTGCCCAACCAGCACCGAAAACTTTCCGGCAATGAGCCGCTTAAAATCGTCTATGCCGTCTCCGGTCAGCGCCGAAATTCGCAGCACCGGAACCCCAATGCGCTGAAAGTCCGAAAACCTTTCTTCAATATCAAGCAAATTCAGGTGAGGATCGCCGGCGCCCTGAATGGTGCTACGAGCAAGATCGTACTTGTTGCAAATAATCGCCGCATCAATCCCCGCCGCCTCCGCCTGCACAAGCACCCTGTCCACAAAGCGCGGCCTGAACGGCGGGGAAGCGGGACTGGTCACACAGAGAACAAGATCGACGTTGCTGGCGAGAATCTGCGGCGCTTGCCCTTTCTGGTTAAAACGGGCAAACAGATTGCGCCGCTTTTCGAGGGCGATGATATGCTCGCCTTCGATTTCCACAATATCGCCGGGCGCGATAGGGTTGTAAAAGTCGCCTGAATTTTTGAGAACCTTGCCCTTAATGCGGCACTGCAACTCGCCGCTTTCAATAGGCAAGCCGCTTGACGGATCGATTGGCCGTACAATAAAAAGATTCCGCGATCCTCGCAACACGAGACCTCGCAACGGCATTGTACCCGAGAGCGTTTTGTCTTTCATCAATAGTTGCCGCAACTCCAGCGCATACCGTATCATACATCAATGGGCGTTACTACTCAATATCAAAAAAAGCGAGTATACTCGTTGTATGTTTAACGTGAGTTTCTGCGCCGCCGGTTGTGGCCGCCCGGCAATCACCGGCTCCACCCTGTGCGCCGTTCACTGTGCGGATGCCACCGCCGATGCCCAGCGCCTGGCGGAGTACATCACCCAGCGGGAACTTGTCAGGGGCATTTCCGCCGCCGGACTGCACTTTCAGGGCGTGGATTTTTCCCGCCGCCACTTCGACGGCTGCAACTTTTCAGGCGCGGCATTTTCGATGTGCCTGTTTACCGGCGCGATTATGCGTATGTCGTTTTTTGATTTCGCCACACTTTCCTGCTGCGACTTTTCCAACGGCGATTTGCAGTTTCTGTCGTTTGCGGGAGCTGCCATCCGCGAATGCACCTTTGAAGGCTCGGAGCTTGTGCATATCAACTTTTGCGGCGCGTTCGTTACCGACTCTACGTTCAATAGAACCAATCTCTACAACAGCCGTTTTATCGGCTCAACGCTAACCCGCACTGATTTTGCGGACTGCAACCTCAAGCGCGCCAGTTTTATAAAATCCCGCCGGGAAGAAATCTCGTTCAAATATTCAAACACTGCCGAAGCTGTTTTTGAGGCGGAGGAGGGCGCATGAAAATTTGCTGCCACTACTGCCGCTCAGCTTTCAGCAACTGCTACATTGTGGGGTCTGAAACAGAAGCAGAAACAGAAAAACCCCGCAGCGCGATCATCATCGATCCAGGTGAAATGGATTTGCGAATCCTCAAGTTTATCGAGGACAACGAGTACGCGCTGAACGGGATATTCATAACTCACGATCATCCGGCGAATATCGGCGGACTGCAAACGGTGATGAGGATTTACAACACGGAGATTTACGCCATCAACCCGACGATCAAGGAGTACCGCACGACGCTGGTGCGGGACGGCGACACGGTGAGCGTCGGTTCATTCACAGTCGAAGTGATTTTAATCCCCGGCCACTCGGCGGATTCGGCAGTGTTCAAGATTGACCGTCTGCTTTTTACCGGAGACGCGCTGAGCGCCGGGCTTATCGGCAGCACCGCCAGTTCGTATGCCGCCGCGACGCAGGTAAGCGCCCTGCGGAGCAAGATATTTTCCCTGCCGGGTGATTTCGCAGTTCTCCCGAGCAGCGGCCCGCCGACAACGCTCAAAGCGGAGCAACGCTTTAACTGGGGAATCACGTCTTTTGAAGAGCAAAAAAAGCGCCGCCGGAGTTTCAAAATCGATCTGTAACTGATTGGCTTGTGAACAACTCAACTGTCAACACCCTATACTTTCAGCGGGAAACGGGAGTCGGACCCGCGACATCGACCTTGGCAAGGTCGCGCTCTACCACTGAGCTATTCCCGCGCTGATGAAACACTCTATCACGAAATAATTTTTTTGTCAAGCGCCCCAACAGGCGGATTCACGGAAATCAATTTTTCTTTTATGGGCATATCAAAACAACACTGAATCTGTGGACAATAACCAGCGGCGGCGGGGCAGGGGTTGGGCGAAAGCGTGCTCCTAAGAGTCTTACTTGAGATCATCCAGCACGTATTGTGACCATTGTTTTTATCATTGGAAGCTGGTAGTGTTGTCGGTATGAAGCGCATTGCATTTAAACCCATAACGTTTTTTGCCGTTGCCTTGGCAGTGGTCATTGGGCTTTCAGTTACCGGGTGTAGCCGTCGAAGTGATAACGGCGCTAGCGTGTCTATTACCGGAGCTGGGGAAGGAGACGGACTTGCGCAAGAGCCCATACCTGAAAGAACAGGAAGCCTTGCCGAGAAGCTCCAGTGGCTTCGCTCTTTCGCGCAAGACGGCGGCAGCTACACCATAGAGTTAGACGATGACGATTACCTTTCCCCCGATTCAGCTGTCTTGCCTACCGGGAAAGACGGACTTAGCATCGTTCTCAGGGGGATTGGCGGCAGCCGCGAAATCAGGCTTTCGGCAAACGGGAATCTTTTCGTGGTGGAAGGCGGCGTTACGCTTGTGCTTGACGAAAACATCACGCTGGTTGGGCGCAGCCATAACGGCAACGGCGCGGAGAACAACAACAACCATCTGGTCAGAGTGAACTCTGGCGGGATGCTTATCATGAACGAAGGGTCCAAGCTTACTGGTAACGCAAATCAACGGAATGGGCAAGACAGCCTCGGCGGCGGTATATACGTGGCTTCAGGCGGTACGTTTATCCTTGACGGCGGGGAAATATCCGGGAATGCTGCTCTCGATATCGGATTTGGGGGAGCAGGCGCAGTGCATGTAAGATCCGAAGGCAGGTTCGATATGCTCCGCGGAACGATTTCCGGCAATATTGGCAACCCTGGCGGCGTATTTGTCGGCGGTGCTTGGAACAATTACGGCGGCAGTAGAGGCGATGCCGGCGTATTCCGCATGGGCGGCGGGGTCATTTACGGAAGCGATGTAGCGGGGAGCGAAAATATTCTCGAGAGCCCATGGAGTACCACAGGTTCGTCGTTAAGGGGAAGTGGCATCGCTCTGTACGGCACATTCAACAACGGCGACTTTTCGCAGACAGGCACTCTGCCCACGCCCAGCGCCGACTTTACCATACGCGTGGAAAACGGTATTTTGCTGCAGCCGGAAAGAGCCGGACCTCTGGAGGCGCAACTCAGTTGGCTACGGACGTTCGCGCAGGACGGCGGAACTTACACAATAGAACTAACCGCTCATGAGTCAACCAGTTCGGGCAAGTCAGGACTGCCTGAGGGGAGAACCGATCTTACTATCATCCTTAGGGGCAGAGGAGAAATGCGGACAATCTCTCTTCCGACTTCTTCCGCTCCCATGTTTTTGGTTTACCCAGGCGTTACGCTTGTGCTGGATGAAAATATAACTCTGGTGGGAGATGCCCCGCCTGAGCAAGCGCACGGATACGTACGAGACCACTTGGTTGGGGTGGCAGGCGGCGGAACGTTAATCGTGAATGAGGGGGCAAAAGTTACAGGGCACATCGGCTTGGGCGGCGGTGGCGGGATACATGTAGGCATCGCAGGCACGCTTATCTTGAACGGCGGGGAAATATCCGGCAATTCCATTACCGAGAATTGGGATTTTGACGATATTGAAAACAACGGTTACGGCGGCGGGGTGCGTATTGAGCGCCACGCCAGGTTTGACATGCTCCACGGAACGATTTCCGACAACGGAGCTGTAGGCGGCGGCGGGGTGCATGTGGCAGAAGGCGGTGTATTCCGCATGGGCGGCGGTGTCATTTATGGGAGCGATGCAGGGGCTGGGCTTGCAAACAGGGCTAGAAGAGAAGATGGCACAGGCGCAGCATTGAGCAATCTGGGTACGGCGGAGTTTGGCATATTTGATGAAACAGGGGCATTTTCCGCATCAGGTAATTTGGCTACTACCAATAGCACAATACAGATAACCGGTGGGAACTTGCAGTAGCATCGGGAAAAGCGCAAACAGCACCTAACGAAACTGCCGGATTAAGATAGGTATCACCTATTCCCCGCTAGAGGAATTGACGGTTCTGTCAGAGTACAAAAATTGATTTCCCCACCATCTTTTCCGCTTTCTCCTCCACCTCCGCCTCCATCGTTTTCATATACCGCGCAAGCCAGTCGGCAGCCGTGCTATCCTCCAGTGCCAATATTCGCACGGCAAGTAGCCCCGCATTTTTCGCGCCGTTCACCGCGACCGTTGCAACAGGAATCCCGCCGGGCATCTGCACAATGGACAAAAGTGAATCAAGGCCGGAAAACGCTTGCGTTTTCACCGGAACGCCGATAACCGGCAGGAGCGTCAGCGAAGCCGTCATTCCCGGTAAGTGGGCAGCCCCGCCCGCGCCCGCTATGATAACCTTCAGCCCGCGCTCTGCCGCGCTCTGAGCGTACTGCACAAGGCGGTGCGGCGTGCGGTGCGCGGACACAACCGTCATCTCAAACGCAACGCCCGCCTCGGTCAAAATATCGGCGGCATCCTGCATCACTGGCAAATCCGAATCGCTGCCCATAATAATCCCCACAACGGGTTGTAGCTGCTTGCCCATCATTCCCCCTTCGCAAGCCCTTTTTCGGGCGTATTGCCATTGCCTGAGATTTTCAAAACTGCGCGCGCGAAGTCCGCTTTTTCCAGCGCTTCTTCCAGTGAATCCGCCGTTACCGTGAAATGCCCCATTTTTCGGAAGGGGCGGCACTCGGTTTTTCCGTACAGGTGCAGAGAAAGCCCTGAAACCCGCATTGCCGCATCCAAGCCCGCAATCACAGGCGCGCCGGAACTGCCCGGCTCGCCCAGAAGGTTCACCATCACCGCCGGGCGCACGAGCGCCGTATCCCCCAGCGGCAACCCCGCAACCGCGCGTATGTGTTGCTCGAACTGGCACGTAACACAAGCTTCCATAGTATAGTGCCCGGAATTGTGGGGGCGCGGGGCAACTTCGTTCAGCAAAACTCTTCCCCGCTTGTCAAGAAAAAGCTCCACGCCGAAAATCCCCGCTCCCTCCAGCGCACTCACCGCACTGCGGGCAATGTCCTGTGCGGCGGCGGCAGTTTTTTCATCAATGCGCGCCGGAGCAATAACCGTGTCGCAAATATTATGGTCAGGGTTAAACGCCATCTCCGCCACCGGAAACACCGCCAGCGTGCCGTCTGTGCCGCGCGCCGCCATCACCGCAAGCTCCGTGTCAATGTCGACCATTTCCTCAAAGAGCGAAGGTTCCGGCATCCGCGCATCCGCCGCACCGCGCAGAACGCGAACACCCCTGCCATCGTAGCCGCCGCGCCGCGTTTTCTGCACGAGCGGGAACTTCTTCGCGGAAAGATCCGCATCAAGCGGATTGTCCTCCGCGAAAAAAGCGGCAGTCGGAATCCCCCGCGCCGCGAAAAGCTCCTTCTGCGCGAGCTTGTCCTGAATTACCCGTAGCGACTGCGGCGAAGGGCGCACCGAATGCCCCTTTTCACACAGCCTGTCAAGCGCGTCAGTGTTAATATGCTCGATTTCGTAGGTCAGCACATCCGAAACTCCGGCAAGCCGCTCCAGCGCGTCAGCATCTTGCAAAGCGCCATCGATGAAAAAATCCGCCATCGCCTGCGCCGGTGCTCCCGCCCGGTCAAGAACCGCAAAGCGAAAGCCCAATTTTTTACTGCGGTACATCATCATCGCGCCAAGCTGTCCGCCGCCAATTATCCCAATTATACCGGGAGGGAAAAGTTCTGCCATTGCAAAGATTGTAGCCTGAATCGCAGGGAATGGGAAGATGGGGAAGTCTCTATCGTAACGCCCCCATTGACTTCATTCTCTAAAGGTTTAATAATAAGGAATAAGGTTCGTGTACATGAAACTATATTTGGACAACTGTTGCTATAATCGCCCCTATGACGATCAGACACAGGAGAAAATTCACATGGAAGGGGAGGCTGTATTGGCAATAATCAGCAGGTGCAGACAAAATCTCGATGAAATCGTAGGCAGCCCTGCATTGGACTTGGAGATCAATCAAATCGGAGATGTTGAGAAAAAGGAAAAAGTGAAGTATCTCTACGAGCAGGCTATAACAACAAAAATGGGCTATACTGAAAACATATTAAAACAGACACGGGAATTATCTGAGCAAACCAGTATAAGAACACTAGATGGGTTTCATCTTGCTTTTGCAGAAAATTCAGGTGTGGATTTTTTGTTGACGACAGATATAAAATTCGAGAGAGTTTGTTCAAAATTAAAGCTGAATACTCACGTGATGAATCCGCTGAAATACCTGACGGAGGTTATGCTCAATGAATACGGCACTTAATGTAAACAACCTGATGGAAATAAGGAAAATCGGGCTTAATGCTTTGAAAGAGGCATTGGGACCTGTTGGCATGGTAAGATTTTTTCAGCAATATGAAAACGGGTGTGGAGATTACACCAAGGAAAAATACCAGCAACCTGATTTGAGCATAGAGGAAATTGACGCAATGTTAC
>WQZT01000042.1 GCA_009780595.1 Treponema sp.
GCTGAGCAGCTTGGGGGATTCCTGTCGGCAGGGCGAGTTTATCCTGTCGCGCTGGAAACCATACTACGCTTTTTTGGAGCGGATTCAGGGAAATCTGACTTCCGGGGAAACGGCGACTTCGCAGAATGCGCCGGTTTCGCACGATGCACCACTTTCGCAGGAAGCGGCAGATTCGTGCCAGCTTGCGATAAAGCGTTTCGTGTTTTCCCGCGCGCTGGATTGTTTTGTACGTCTTGCGGAAGATACCGCAAGCCAAAAAGACCCGGTGCTGCTGTTCCAGATAGGGCGCTGTTGCAAAGGGGCGGGCAATTGGGGCGAAGCCCTGAAGTACCTTGAACTAGCCGGGCAGCTTCGGCGGGAAGATAGCGCCATACTCTCCGAGCTGGCGGATGTCAACGCGCTGTTGGGCGACGACAGGGCTGCCAAGGCGCTTTTTAGGGAGGCTTTTTTTCTGGAGCCGCAGGATGTAAACCTTGCCGGGCTTGAATCGGAGGTTATTCTGCAGCTTGCGAACGGAGTTAGGAAACTGGGGCATAGCGGCGGGGAACTTGCGGAGTGGATTCCGGTATGGGGCTGCATCTGGGGAATATTTTCGGTAAAAAGGGAACTAAAACCAGTGGAATTGGGCCGGCTTAAACAATCGATCTTTGCGCTTGAAAACGAGTACCGCAGCAAGAGCGCAAGCCAGCCGCTTGTTAAGCCCCGGCTATTGAACAGGTATTTTTGGCTCATAGATCACTATGATCATAGCAAGGATGTTTCGGGGTTAGATGAAACGGTGTTAAAAATTCAAGTCATCGATCCCGCAATATATGAACAGTACAGTAACAGGGAGTTTTAGTATGTCTGAAGCGCTTCTCAAGAATGTTCAGGAAATGCTGAACGAGGAAAAATGGACAAGGGCCACTCTGAGCAACTATTCAACCAGCCAGTTTAAGGACTTGGATGTTATCCTTAAACAAGCGCGGGAAGGCCGCTTTGACAGTGAACTTCTTAAAATCTGCGAGGATCATCTGGCGCACACGAAAAACAGCATTATCGCGCTGTATCTCGGCGGCATGACGGCTCTGTCCCAGCAGATTATCGACGATGCGGCAATGATCAACCTCGTAACGATCTTTGTGGATAATCACAAATGGCTGATCGTCAAGTATCTGTGCGAAAGGATGCTCAATTACGGAGAGTCCAAGTTCGCGCTGAGGACGCTGGGAGACTGTTACAAAAACGAAAACAACGAAGAGGCGGTTTTTGACGTTTGGGAACGGCTTGTTAAGGTAGATTATGAAGAAGCCGACCTTGCAAAATCGCTTGCTGAACGTTTTGAGAAGCAGGGAAACATCGAAAGCGCGGTAGATTTCTATAAAAAAGCCCTGCACCGCTATATCGCCAAGCAGCTTTTCAGCAATGTGAAGGAAATCTGGGATAAACTGCTGACGTTTTGCCCGGAGGACATTGATTTTTTCCTGCACGTTCAAAAGCGTGTTGCGAAAAACTTCGACGAGTTGAAGGCTGGCTCACTTCTGCGGGAAGTGTACACCATGTGCCTTACCCGCGAGGATATTAACACGGCGATTGCGATTTTGAAACTCATCCTTGAATACGACAACGATGACCGCCAAGCCAGAAAGGACATTACCGACTGTTACCGCAAAAAGTACGAAGGCCACAGCCAGCTTGAGGCGTATATCCGCGTTTCAAGCCTCGCGCAGGGGCCGCGGAACGTCAAAGAGGCGGTGCAGGACTTTGAAAAGCACATCGCGTTTGATAAAGGTAACTTTGTTTTCCATAGAACGTGGGGCGTGGGGCGCATTGCCAATGTTCAGGGAGACGATATTGTGATCGATTTTGCCAAACAGCGCGGGCATGCAATGTCGCTGAAAATGGCAGTAAACGCCCTGCAAACGTTGGCGAAAGATCATATTTGGGTACTGAAGGCGACGTGGAAGAAGGAAAAACTGCACGACAAGGTAAAAGCTGAAATTTCATGGGCGCTGAAAACCGTCATCAAGAGTTTTGGCAATTCCTGCGACTTAAAGCGCGTAAAGATTGAGCTGGTTCCGTCTGCTCTTACTCAATCTGAGTGGACAACGTGGAGTTCAAAGGCGCGGGATATTCTGAAAACTGACCCGTCGTTTGGCATCAGCCCGGAAAACGTCGATATTTTCACGGTTCGCGAGCGTCCGATTAGCATCGAAGAAAAGCTGTACAACGAATTCAAGGCGGCGAAGCATTTCTTTGACCGCACGCAGACTCTTCGGAACTACGTCGCGCAAAAAGATGCGGAACTGGAATCCGAGTATTTTACGGAGATGTTCGCGTACGTTGCCGGGTTTTTGAAGTACCATCAGGTGAATGAGCAGGTTGTGGCATCGTATTTGTTGGTAAAAGACCTTGTTGCCCAGCATCCGCACCTGGCAGGTTCGATCAAGATCAATTTTATGGAGCTTTTTGACGGTATCGAGGATACAACGGAATTGTTCCAGAACCTGAAAGACAACAAGTTGAAAGAGGAGTTCCTCAAGCATATTCAGTTGTTTGTACCCGGCTGGGCGGAAATTTACACCAAGCTTTTCCTGCGTTTCCCGATGGCTTCGATTGTTGCAAGCCTTCAGCGGGAAGGGCATGAGGACAAGCTGACTGTTCTTACGGCGACCTGTTTTGAGAACTACCGCGATTATCGGGAAGCGGCTGTTTGGCTGTACAAGAACTCAAGCAATGAGGACTGGTTTAAGAAGGCGGCGATTCCCTTTGAGAAGCAGCTTTTGACGCTCATCCACGTGCTTAATATTACCTACCGTGAAATCGAGAACCGCCGTGATGTTCCTGAAAACCGGAAGCTGAACAAGCAGGCGTACACGATTCTGTTTAAGGAAGGGATTATCAACGGTTATATCGATACTGCCGAGGCGGATACGATTAAGCGCATTCACACGTTTATTGATGATATTAAAGACCTCGATCCTCAGGACAAGGATGATCTGAGAAGAAGGATTTTGAAGCGTTATCCTGACTTTAAGTTTTTCCGCACCGAAGAAAAAAAGACGGTTGCTCTTGGGCTTATTGTTACGCTTGGAAAGTATCAGGAAAAGCAGAAGGAGCTTGCCGCTATTATCGCGGAGGATATTCCTGCCAACTCGAAAGAAATCGAGGCTGCCAAACTGCACGGCGACTTGAGCGAGAACGCCGAATACAAGGCGGCGAGGGAAAAGCAGACGGAGCTTAACGCTAAGGTAACAAGGTTGCAAGAGGAAATCAACCGGGCGCAGCTTTTTGATCCTTCAAAGGTGAATACTGCGAAGGTTTCCTTCGGGACTAAGGTTACCCTTTTGAATAAAAACAGCGGTAAAAAGGAAGAATATACAATTCTTGGCCCGTGGGAATCCAACCCCGATGAGGGAATTATTTCTTACCGCTCGCCGCTGGGCCGCGCTATTCTCAACAAGACTGCTGGAGAGGAAGCGGCTTTCTCGATGACAGGGGAAACGGTGCTGTACATTGTAGAAGCGATTTCTTCCGTGTTTTAACGCGCGTTTTGGAGACGTGAAGGAGGGTCGGATGAAAAGAACATTGCTATCCCTGATGCTTATAATGGGAATTGTTCGTGGCGTTTTTGCTCAGGCTGCCGGCCCCGTCGATCTCGTGGTGGTTTTGGATACTTCTACCGGAATGAGCAGTTATCATTGGGAGACGAACGATTATCTTGTTGGGCCGTTTTTGCGGGAATTTCTCCGTATTGGCGACACGTTTCATTTGATTTCTTTTGCAGAAACTCCGCGCCTTGAACTTTCCCGCCGTATGGAAAGTGCAGGCGACGCGGAGGTAATTATTGCGCGCTTGCTTTTAATGTCCCCGCTGGGCGCGGCGGCAGATCTCGGCGCGGCGCTTAATTTCGCCGAACGGCATATTGCCGCACTGCCGGTAGCCCGCCCTCGCAGGGTTATTCTTGTTTCCGATGGAGCTGCCCCCGCCGCAGAGCGCTTAATCAGCGCATCTTCCGCCCGTTTGCAAACAATGGGCGCTCAGTTGCAATTTGTTCGCGCACCGGTTGCCGGAAACGGCCCCGTGTCAGGGCGTCCGATTGTTACACCATCGCCAGCAGCGATTGCTCAACAGCCGGGCGCGGTTACGCCGCCCGCAGCGGGCGTTGTCGCACCGCCTTCGGCGGTTGCTCAACAGCCGGGCGCAGTTACACCGCCAGCGGTGGTGGGCGGTCAGCCGCCCGCAACGGGCGTTGTTGCACCGCCTCCGGCGGTCGCGCAACAGCAGCCAGGTACGGTTGCGCCGCCGCCAACTGCGGGTGTTCAGCCGCAGGCTCAACAGCCGGGAGCAGGAGGTACACCGCCTCCAGCGGCTGGTACGCAGCCACAAACCCAACCGGGCGCAGGTGCGCCGCCACCAACGGCAGGTGTTCAATCGCCAGTTCAGCAACCACCTGGCACGGTTACATCTCCACCAACGGCGGGTGTTCAACCACAAGCCCAACAACCTAGTGTGATTACGCCACCTCCAACTGCGGGCAGTCAGCCGATAGCGCAACAACCTAGCACGCTTTCGCCTCCGCCAGCAGTGGGCGGTCAGCAGCAAACTCAGCAACCGGGTGCAAATACGCCGCTTCCAACGACTGGCGTTCAGCCAGAAGCTCAGCAACCGGGCACGGTTGCGCTTCCGCCAACGACTGGCGTTCAACTGCAAGATCAGCAACCTGGCACGGTTGCGCTTCCGCCAACGACTGGCGTTCAACCGCAAGCGCAACAACCGGGCACGGTTACGTCTCCGCCAGTGGCGGGCGGTCAGCCGCAAGCGCAACAACCGGGCGCGGTTGCGTCTCCGCCAGCGGTGGGCGCTCAGCCGCAAGTCCGGCAATCTGGCACACGGGGTGCAGGAAGGCTTCCTCTTGCTCTCTTAATTCCCCTTGCAATTATGGTGCTGGGGGCTTTAGCATTTCTCGCTTTCTTTGTTGCAAGGCGTTTGCAGAATTCCCCGAACCGTACTATGGCGCAGGCGACAAAAACGCCGAATGCGGCAAGAATGCCGAATGCGGCGGGAATGTCGCGTGAGCAGAGTGTTGCGTATTCCGCAGATGCGGCTCTCCTGAGCAGTTATGCCGCCACGCAAAGAAGCGATGCGGCGGGGACAAGCACGTCTTTGCAGTACCCATCTCAGAGCCGCAGGCCGTTGCCGAAAGATAAAGTATACGTGCCTACTGATGGGCCAATGATGCTTAACCTCTTTGTCGAGGACCAGAGCACCGTTATCGGCAAAAGGAATATCCACATGGCAAAGGCGGGGCAAGTATTCAGCATAGGCGGTGGTAGATCATCGGATTTCCAGATTTTCCTTGTTTCCGTTCCGCAGCATATCGCGGAAGTAGTATGCCATACAAGAAACTGCACGTTTGTTCCTAAAAAGCCGAAATACTTCCCCGATATTGGCTCTCAACCTGTGCCGGACTGCATTGGGAAAAATATCCGCCTCGTTTCAGATAAAAATTATGAGCTTTACATTAGGATCGAGCAGTACGAAGATCCGCTGAAAGCACTCAACAAACTGCTGAACTCAATTTCGGTTCCTGGTGAGGTTAAGTAAGAGGGAGGGCACAGCCGGATTTAGAATAATATCGGCTGTGCGAACGGGGGGCTTTACCTCAAAAGAGCAAAGCCCCGCTGTGTTAATTCAACTGCACAACATCGAGCTGGTTAAAGGTAACCATCCGCACCCGTGCAGAATTGAGAATCCGCGTGTTAAGGTGTTCCACGATTTCCTGCCGCAACCGAATTTCGTTTTCAGGGCGCATATCGTCAGCCCTTCTGGAACGGAAAAACAGCCGCACAAAGTCGCGCAGTTCGTGGAGGCGATCGGTTAATTCGTTCGAGGCTACGGTGTCGTTCAAATCAAAATGGATAACCATATCTACCACAACTGAAAAAGGAATGGGGTCGTTTGTCTCGGTGCGAACCTGCCCAATGCTGGTAAACGCCGAAAAAGTAGGGCGCGTACCCATAAACGGAGAAGCCGTTGGAATAATCGTCTGCGCCCGCCCGCCTTTGTTCAAAATATTGTAGGTTATGACGGAAACCGTAACAATAAACACCAGCGCTCCCAGCCCTATAGCCACGAATTTGAGCAAATTCGGCAACAACGCAAGCAAGCCGGAAGCTTTTTTCTTAGCTCCCCCCGCTCCTCCTCCTGCCGCAGCTTCTTCGCCTTCAAGATAAAGTTCATCGTTATCAGACATACCAAACTACCTCCCTGCAAAAAAATTCATCACTAAATAAAGTATACTACACTCACAAATGTGCCGCATCTACAATAACAATATCCACGCGGCGGTTCAGCGCCCGCCCTTGCTCGGTTTCGTTGCTGGCAATCGGCATTGTCTCGGCAAACCCTGAAACCTGAAAGCGGCGCTCGTCAACGCCGAAGTCCGCCAAATACCGCAGTACCATCCGCGAACGTTCCGAAGAAAGATGCCAGTTATCCTGCCACGGCCCGTTGGGGTCTATCGAAACGGCGTCTGTGTGCCCTTCAAGGCGTATCCGCCGCCCGCCGACCTCCGGCGAATTGAGCAACTGCGCCGCACGGATCAGCAGTTCCCGCGTTGCTTCGATATTAACCCGCGCACTTGCTGGCTGAAAAAAAGCGTCAGAGGCAAGGCTGATGATAATCCCCCGCTCGTCCTGCGTTATCCTGACAATGTTGCTCCTAATCTCAGGTGCAAACAAACTTGTCGCCCGCCGCAGTGCAGTCCCCATCACCCGTCCCGCGTCAGATGATGGAAGGGTAAACACCGTGTTGCCCAAATCCGCGCTCCGCCCCGGTGAAAGGGTATTGCCGCCGATATTTGCGCCAAGCCCCCGGTTCTGAAAGGTGGAGACAAGCGCCTCAATCTGGGCAGGGTCAATATCCGCAGGATTAAACAGAGCTACGAAAAAGCACAGCAAAAGAGAAATCATGTCTGCGTAGGTTACAATCCACGCTTGGCTTACTTCACCTGCGTCTTTTTTCTTCTTTTTTGCCATACTGCCGCCTGTATCCCGGGACTTTAGTCCTCAGAGTAAAGTCCTTGTTAATCCTTTAAGACTTCCGCTTCAACCGCTTTGCGGTCAGCCGGAGTCAGGTACGAAAGAAGCTTCGTTGCCAGAATGCGCGGGTTGTCGCCCGCCTGAATCGAAAGAACGCCTTCTATCTCCATTTCTTTCACCTTTGTTTCCATCGCATCGTATGCTTTCAGTTTGCCCGAATACGGGATCATCAGAAAGTTTGCCACCAGTGCGCCGTAGAACGTTGTGATGAGCGCAATCGCCATATTCGGCCCCAGCGCGCTTTTGTCTTCGAGGTTACGCAACATACCGATGAGCCCGATAACCGTTCCCATCATTCCAACCGCCGGAGCCAACGCGCCCCACATATTCAAGATACCGATTTTACTGATGTGCCTGTCCTGCATCTGGTTCAGCTCGTTTTCCATCAGGCGGCGGATAATTTCCTGATCCGTGCCGTCAACGACAAGGCGCATCCCCTTCTTCATAAACTCATCGTCCAAATCTTCAAGCTCTTCTTCCAGCGCCAAAAGCCCTTCGCGGCGTGCCTTCTCCGACATACTCATCAGTTTGAGGATGATCCCCTGCTCATTAAAATTGGGAACTTTGAAAGTAAGGTTGATTATGCTAAAAACGCCAAGAGCGTCGCGTATACTGGAAAAGGTAAACAACATTATATACGGGCACACTACAACGAGCAATATCGAAGGTATGTCGATAAAGGCGGTAACAGGGCTTCCCCCGACCAATATCGAGAACAAAATCATCGCCAAACTGCCGACAACGCCAATTATCGTAGAAATATTCATCGTTTACCCCTGCCTGCGTCTGCCTGAGGGCTTGCGCCGCCTGCGTTTACACAGAAATTACTCCTCATTTTTGAATCCGCCAATACGTCTGCGGTACTCAACAATCCGGCTGATGATTTCATCCACATCTTCCAGCACAATCGTGTGCTTGCCCGAAAGCATCAATAACGTGGTGTCCGGGCGAAGCTCTATCGACTCAATTTGATGAGGGTTGATGTAATACTCTGCGCCGTTCAGCCGGGTTACTTTAACCATATAATCTTAGTTTACCTTAAATTGAGGATTTCCTGCAACATCTGATCGGATGTCTGAATGGTTCTGGAGTTTGCCTGGAAACCGCGCTGGGTGATAATCATGTCGGTAAACTGTTCTGCCATATCAACGTTGGACATTTCCAGAACGCCAGCCCGCATCGAGCCTCTTCCTGCCACTCCCGATATACCAATGTCGGCAAGCCCTGAGTTTGTCGTTGTCCTAAAGTTGTTGTCACCCACTTTTTCAAGCCCACCCTGATTTGGGAAGCTCGCCAGCGCAATTTGACCTAACACGCGGGTTGTCTTGTTGTCAAAAACCCCGATGATAACGCCATTGTTGTCGATCCTGAAGTTTTCCATATAGCCCATCGTGTTGCCGTCTAGTTCGAATATTTTCGTGGTGCTTTGTTCGGCAAACTGTGTTATCGTATTGACCAGCCCGCCAACTGTCCCCAAATTAAGCTGGAAGGTCTGGCGCACAACGCCGCCGTCATCATCCGGCTCGGCATTGGGAACATCAAACGCCACGTTCATCAGCACCTGCCCCGCTTCTCCGCTCTCGTTTCCAGCGGCATCAACTGCGTTCAAGAGCCGACCCAGATTGTCAAAGTTCACCGTGAATAGCTCAGGTCCGCCCGCTGCCGGGGGCAAAGCGCCAAGCCCGACAGACGTGTTCGCCGGCGTATCGCTCTGCGGGTTAACCATAACCTGCGCCGTCCAGCTATTTGGCACGCCGGGAACGCGGCGGAATTCAACTTGTAAATCGTGCGTTTGCCCAAATGCATCGTAAATCTTCTGTTGAATGCGCCGTGTGCCTTCCTGCATTTGGAGATCGGTTGCATTATCGGGAATTTCTGGCATCCGTTTGTCAAGGTTGCTGGAGAACTTCACCATGGTTGTCGCCCGCGCCGCATCCTTCGCGCCTACCGGAATGATAAGATTTTCCACGCTGCGCGCTGTATCGAGATACGTCGTGCCATCAATTTCCTGCGCCATCCAGCCCTGAACCTGCATTCCGCTTGAGTTGACCAGCGTTCCGGTGCTGTCCAGCGAGAATGTCCCCGCGCGGGTGAAGAGGTCTGTCCCCTTATCGTTCAGGATAAAAAATCCCGTGCCGTTAATGGCAAGGTCTGTTCCCACTCCGGTCGTCTGAAACGAGCCTTGAAGGTGCAGCGTATCGATGGCTGCTATCGTCATTCCAAGCCCGACTTGCTGCGGGTTTACGCCGCCAACCTCTTCGGTTGGGCGGGCAGCGCCCCGCAGTGTTTGGTAGAACATATCCTGAAAACTCACGCGGTTGCGTTTGAAACCGTACGTATTCACATTGGAAATGTTATTACCAATTACGTCCATTCTGGTTTGGTGGTTCTGGAGACCAGAAACGCCAGAAAATAAAGATCGCATCATAGTGTGTCATTCTCCTTTGCTGTATTGATAATTTTCGTAACCTGCTCCCAGCCAAAGAGCCTGCCGTTTACCAGAACCTGCGGCGCTTCATCGCGGGTAACCGCCTCGACAATGCCGCGGATCATTTCGTCGCCTGCGCTGATTTCAACCGCTTGCCCAAGCGAAGTCGCCGCCTCGCTGGATTGCAGCATCCGCGCCATCCGCGAAAAATCTGACGCCATATTAGTCATCTGCTCCAGCGCCGAAAACTGCGCCATCTGCGCGATAAACTCGTTATCCTGCATCGGCGCGGTCGGGTCTTGATTCGACAACTGTGTCATGAGAATCCGCAAGAAATCATCCTTCCCCAGCGACTGGTTCGGATCTATCTTTCGCTGATCAAATTCCTGCGAAAGCCGCCTGTTTTCCACTTCCGCCCACTGAGCAGTATCAAATATCTCCTGGGAATTCATAACCGCCATTAACGACATATTGTTCTCCTATACAAATAAATTGACCATTTTTCTTCCCGAC
>WQZT01000043.1 GCA_009780595.1 Treponema sp.
CCAGCCGCCGTTTCCGGTTTCAGCCGCTCCAGTTTCCGGCACGTCAGAAAGCGCGAGAAAAGCCGCCTCTGAAGAGGCCGCATCTTCTGGCATGACGGCAGGCTGTTCGCCTTTGCCCTTGCCAAGGAGCGCTTCCAGCAGTTTTGCGAAAATGCCAACTTTGTTTCGATTCTGCTCGCCACCTGAAAAAGACGAACGTGCGGCAGCGTTGCTTTCCTGAAGTAACGCTTCTGACTGAATAGATTGCGTGGGAGTTGATATCTGCATCAATCCCGGCCTCCTTCCCCATTAAAGATAACTCCATCATGGAGTAGGAAAACCGGGTCGCGCTCATGAGAGCGGGCTCTAGTTCAGCATGAACGGACGCCAGACCATTTTGCGGCTCAAATCCGCCGCCCTCTGGGGATCCATCAAGGACAACCAGAAAGGCACAATGGACAACGTTCCGCCCGCCTCGGCAAGCTCGTCGGTTTTCCTGAACACGTCGATAACGTCTTGATCATCCATCGCTGCCAAAATATTTACCGCCGCTTGCGGTGGCATATTTGTCATATTGATGGCATTCCGTTCGACTGTCCTAGCTCTAATTTCGGCGTTTGAGAGCAAAGCATTTAAGGAATTCTCTTGTTCATCGAGCGCAATTTGCCGCTGTTCCTGTTCCTGCGCGATTTGTTCAAACTGGCGCAACTGGTTTTCAATATCCTGCTGTTGCCGCTGGACTTCCATCCTGTCCAGTTCGAGCGCTTCCAGCAACACCGCCATCCGATCCGCGTCAAGGTTGAATAATTCGGTTTCTCCGGGCGGCACTTGAGTCCGCGCCTGTGCCTGCGGCATAAGCCGCCCAATCAGCGGCATCCCCCGCAGTGTATTTGCGATAGGGCCAGTAACACTTCTGGCATCAATAACGTTGAGAAAATCAAACCAGAGGATTCCGCCCCCCGCTAAAATAAAAATGAGAAAAAGCAATGCAATGATTCTGCCTATAATTCGCCCGTCGGCCACAGTTATTATCCCTCCCATTGCGAAAAATAACGCTACCCATGTATTCTTTTACATAATCGGCATATAAATAATGCAACGTTAGAACCTTGTTAGTCAATGGTAAATCTGTGTGCTGTCACTGAAATCAATTTTGCTTTTACGGGCATATAAAAACAACACTGAATCTGTGGGCAATGACCAGTGGAGGCGGGGCAGGGGGCGGGCGAAAGCACGAGCCGAGGAGTCTGACTGGAGAACCCCTCAGAGCACTTTGTGCGCTGGGGTTTGTTACACCTTTATAGGACTTGCCCTGTGGGATGCTTCTCTGCCTAGTCTCTCCTGTCAGGGAATTAGGAGTACTTTCACCCTCGCCCTGCCTCTCCGCCGCTAGCTTTATCCGGCAGGGTGTTGCAAATACGCAGACATTACCAGACGCTTGCCCGTAATATTCTCTTGTGAAGGGGGAAGAAACCGTATTGACAGGATAATTCTAAAAAAGGGAATAATCCTGTCGACCAGTTACATTCCACTAAAGAAAATCACCTTGCGGAGGGATAATCCGCTTGTGTAATGAGGCCGATGGGAATAGAGAAAGTGAAGCTCGTGCGCCAACCAGTACAGGAACGGGTGGCCATCGTGCAGCATTGGGGGTGCTTATTCTGCTAAGCCTGGAGTTTTGCGTAGCAAAACTCCCCAGAATAATCTGCCATCGGCAGATTATTCCGTCACACCAAAGTGTGCGTCAGAAAAGTCCACCACCTTAGCTACACTATGGGCAGAGCCCTCCGCCGAGGCTGAAAGCCGAGGTTCCCCTCCGGATTTCCATACTGGTTGGTGTGCTTTCCGATATTACCTATTCCCCTCTGTTATGGCGTAAAATTGATTTCTGTGTTATGCCGCGCTTACGATCCGCTGGTAACCAAAATAATTGTTCCGATAACCATTATCACGGCGAAGATAACAGTCTGAATACCGATCTTTTCTTTCTTCCCTTCTTTTATCAACCACACAAAAAGAATTGTAAACAGCGGTTCAGTCGCGCCGATAGAATTGGTTACGGCAACGGGAATAATGCTCAACGAATAGACCATTGTGTATTGCGCGAAGCTGGCGAAAACTCCGGACATCATGTAGTTAAACTCGATGTGCCTGATAGCGGCAATTGTCGCCGGGACTTTGCGCTTAACTATTAGAATGATGGCGCAGACAGACAGGGCAGAAAAAGCGCCGATAAAAACGACGAGCGTAACATCGGGCATAGCAGGAATTGCGGCTTTTCTTAAAACATTTCCGCTGGCTATAAACATTGCCGAAGCCAAACCGAAAGCGATTCCCTTCATTAAATCGAGCGGGCTGAGTTTTTTCTCATCGCCAAGGCGCGCTGTCTGTGCGGAGCTTTCCTTTCGTATTGCGTCAAATGACATGAGGAACAACGCCAGAAGCACGATGCCAATTCCGAGCAAGGTGCGCGCGCTCAGGCGCTCTCCCAGCAGAAGCACGCCGCCCAAGAGAACAAACACTGGCATTGTCGATCGTGTGAAGCCCGCCTTCGCCGCGCCAAGAATTGCCACCGAGGAAAAAAGCATCCCGCGTCCGGCAAGGCTGTTAAACACGCCGGCAGTGGCGTTAAAAAGCACGCTGTACGGATGCAGGGGAATTGGCGGCCACAGCGCGTAACGGGCAATCAACACAAAACAGTTGATGACGTTATTTACCAAGATTGTGATAAACAGCCCAATCGTCGGATCGATTGGGTTTGCGCTGCCAAGGTTTTTGTTCTGTGCTTTTTTGGCATGTACCATGTGCAAGCTCCAGAACACCGCGGATGCGAGTGCGAAAATTTCACCCGTCATTTTAAGCCTCCTTGAAATCCTTCGCCGCTGGAGGTAGAGCTTGCTGCATCGCATCCGGCGTTACATCTTTTATAAGGTGAATGTGGCGCTGTGGTAGCGCAATAGTAAGGCCGGCTGCCTGAATTTTCTCTGTTACGTTTTTCATCTGCGCCCGGTAAATATTCCAATACTCGGAACTGGGAACCCATGCCCGCAACGTTACATCAATGCCCGATTCCCCCAAAGCCTGAACCATAACTTGCGGAGCGGGCTCTTTGAGAAACAGCGGCTCGGTTTTGATTACTTCCCGCAGCACCTGAAACGCTGTGTCAATCGAATCTGAATAGGTGATGCAGACGGTAACATCAACGCGCCGCTGGTTGTTGCGCGAATAATTTTTCAGCGGCAAGCCCCACAAGTTGGAGTTGGGAACGGAAACGTAAATCCCGTCTGCGGTTTCCAGGTCGGTGGAAAAAAGCCCCATCTCCTGAACAGTGCCGAGAACCGTGTCGCACTCGATAAAGTCGCCTTTGCAAAACGGCCTGAGAAAAATTATAACAATGCCCGCCGCGATATTGCCGAGCGTGTCGCGCAGGGCAAAGGCAACAGCGACTCCGGCTGCGCCCAAAAGGGCAAGCAGGCTTGTCGTGCTAACGCCAAACACATCGAGAATCATAATGAGGCAGACGATAATAACGCCGTAGTGAATTACCGCGCGAAGGAGCGAAATAATTGTTTCATCGGCTTTTAGTTTTTGCGCCATAGATTTGCCGGTTACGCGCTTGAGAATCCGCAGGATAATTTTTCCGGCAATGATTATTGCCAGCACGAGAATTATTTTACGCAGGATGTCCGCCGCGTTTTGTCCGTACTCTTGCCACAGCGCGGCAATGCTATTTTGGAGTTCCATATACTCTATTATAATCTCGTTGCACGCTATTCGATAGTGGGCGGCACGAGATTACGCTGCCAGCGTGTCAACGCAACGTTATGCTGACGATTTCATTGTTGCTGCCGATTCGTAGCGGCATTCCCCACGTGCTGATACCGGAGGTAACAACAATGTGAGGGCTATCGTTGTCTTTTTGAAAATGCCCGTAGTGAACGGGAAAGATAGCTTTGGTGATCACATTGCCGGGGAATATCTGCCCGCGGTGAGTATGCCCGGAAAGAACGAGTTCAACGCCGCTGCCGTACTCGCCGATATTGGCAGGGTTGTGATCCATCACGATAACGGGCAAGCCCGCCTCAGTTTGTGCCAAAACGTCAGCCGCGCTTTTTCGCCTGAGCCCGCCAAAGCCCCTGATGGGCGAAGGATCGAGGCGGCCAACCAGGGCAAGGCGGTTGTCAATGACCGCATGCTCGTCTTTGAGAACCGTTATGTTGCCCTGTGCCAGAAAGCTGAGCATTTCGTTAAAGGTGCTGCCGCCGTCGTGATTTCCAAGGCTGGCAAATACGCCGTGCGTGGCGTTAATACGTTTGAACAACTCAATTGCCCTGCCGGGATCGCGAATGGCGTTCACGTCGTTGTTAAAAATATCCCCAGCTATGCAAACGATATCGGGCGAGAGTTTGTTGATTTCCTCAGCCATTCGCTGGAGCATTGTTTCCGAGTTGAGCGCACCCAAATGCAGATCGCTTACCAAAACAATGTTCAGCCCCTCAGGGAAAGATTCGGTCTTTGTTTTGATTTCGTAGCTAGTGTGATGTAGGAACGTCGCGTTGGCTCTTCCGTAGGTAATGGCAAGGAGAGTGATCACAACGGCGCTGGCAGCAGCGCAAAAGCGGAACATCGCGGGGTCTGGAACGAGTTTCAGTATTCTGCCAACAAGAAACATAATGTCCGTCACAAGAAGAACGAGGAACATGTACACGAAAATTGCCATCCAATACGAACCAATCCACATAAACATACGCTTGATGGCGGTGGGAAATTGCACAAAGCCGATAAACGGGGATAACGAAATAATTGCGCTCACTACAATGTACACGATAGTATTAATATGCGGAATGGCGCATTTAATCCCCTGGTATAATCTTGCCCAAATGTAAAAGCTTATCCCTCCGAAAAGAGACAGAAAAATAAAAAAGAAAAGCACAGGTATATTTTCTCCTTACATTATTATCGCTCGAAGAGCGCAGTTAAAAGATCGCGCTCTCCAAACGTCGCTCATTATAACACACTCACTGCTGCAGAAACAAATACGAAGTTTCAGCGCCGCTGATATTATCAAAAAAGAAGTTCGTAAAATCCCAGCGGTTGTTGAGGGCAAAAAAACTTCGCGGCCGGACAAGGTAAATTACCGGCAGGTATTCCAGAACGATGGTTTGAAACTCGTCCCAGATCGCCTGCGCCCTTTCGGTATCAATCGTAAAGCTGCCTTCGTTGTACAGGTAGTCGATGCGCGCTTCCCAGTGCGTTGCAGGCGATTCTTGCAGGGGATGCCACAGGTGCAGGTTGCCGCTGGAAGACCAGACGTTGCTTCCCTGTGTCGGCCAGAACTGCACACCCAGCGTGATGATGACCGACGCCCAATCCCACGTTCCGGTCAACTGCTCCACAAGGCGCTGGAAATCCGTAGGGCGAACATTTATCCGTATGCCAATCCGCGCCGCTTCATCGGCAATGATTGCGGCGGTGTCCGAAATGACCGACGCATCCGTCTGAATCGCAAGGTCGAACTCCACCGCTCTGCCCTGCGAGTCCCGCATAATTCCGGCAGCGTCCTGCGTCATTCCAATCGAGGCTAAAAGTTCAAGCGCCCTTTCCGCGTCAAACGTGTGCCTGAGCCTGATGTCGGGATTGTAGAAGGGATTGGGCGGCGGGAAAAAATACAGCATCGGCTCGGCAAGCCCTCGGTACACTTGGGACACAACTCTGTCGCGGTTCAAAAGCGAACTCATCGCCTGGCGGAATTCCTTCTGGGTAAACCAGTCGTAAAACGGCTGGTCGCTGTTCTGCGGGTTCTGGTTAAAGCTCCACAGCGAAGCGCCGAGCGAACCGTCGGCGTTAAAAACCGTGTAATCCCCGCGCGAAGAGCCGCCGTGTCTACGTGCACCACTGCCGCGCCCCTGCCCCCTGATGAGGTTGTCAAGGTCTTCGGGGCGGGCGGAGTAACTTTCAAGCCGCCCTTCCTGAAAAACCAGAAACTGCGTATTCACATCCGGCAAAATCTGCACGATGCTGCGGTCAGTGTAGGGGAAGGAAAAACCCTCCGTATCTTGCTCCCAGTAATCGGGATTTCTGTTGAACACAAGGCGCAACCCGGGAACGTACTCGGTGAGAAACCAGCGCCCCTTTGAGGGAATATCCTGCGGGTTGCTGGCGATGTTGAAAAGGTCAAGCACGCCCTGAACGCCCCGTTCCCGTTTGGCGGGTTCAAAAATAAACGCGGGGCCAAAAGTCATATTCGTGCTGAGAATGGGATTTGCGATAATGCGGGGAAAAAAGAACGCGAAGCGTTTATCGTCAATTCTTTCTATTGTAATGCGGGCTGTTGTGCCGTCTTCCATCGTCAGGAACTGGCCAGGAAACGCGGAACTGTGAAACGCCCTGTCCCCCTGAATCTCGTCGTACCAAAAAATCACATCATCGCTGGTAACCGGAATCCGCCGGTCGGAATTGTAAAAACTCCAGTACAGGTTGTCCCGAAGCGTGTAGATAACACGGAGCGTTCCAGCCGCCTCGTCAACTTCGATTTCAAAAAACGCGGCGCGCGGTGTCCATTCGCGACGGACAGGATCGAAGTCCACCAGCATTTCGTGCATCATTCTGACGATGGTGTTGGAAGGGCCATCCCGCTCTGCCACCAACAGGTTGAAGGTTTTCGGCTCGCTGACAATCGCGGCATTCCACACGCCGCCGGGAGCGCCCGCGACAAACGCCTCGCCCCGCCAGGGACGGCTCTGCGTTTGGGCAAGCAGCTCGGAAAGCCCGGCAACGGTGATATTTTCCCACTTTTCAAGCGAAACTTCTTCCACTCTGGCACACGAGAAGAGAAGAAGCGGCGCAAGCAGAAAAATTATCGCGCGATTTTTCATTGGGTGAGTATAGCACGGATGGCGGGAAGTGGGGAATATAGTGACTAGCAATTTGCTCACCCCCCTCGCTCTTCCAGCCCGTCAATCGCTGAAACGTTCCCGCATTCGCGCGAAAAAAGCCTCGGCATTTTCGCTCTGTTCTGCCTCGGTTTCATGCTCGCGAACTTCGATTAAGTGGGCGGGGATTTCCTCCAAAAACGGCGACGGCGTGCGCTCGTTGTAACTCTGCTGCCGCCTGCGTTTCTGGCAACTTGTGATATACAACTTGTCCCGCGCTCTGGTGATCGCCACGTAAAAAAGCCGCCGCTCTTCCTCGACCGCCTTGCCGCTGCTCCCCTCCTGCCCGCCATCATCCTCAATGCTGCGCTCGTGCGGAATGATACCCGCCTCCGCCCCGGCGATAAACACCACCGGAAACTCAAGCCCCTTCGCCGCGTGAATCGTCATCAGGTTCACCTTGCCGCGCCCGGCTTCGTCATCGCCGTCAGCTCTGGTCAGCAAACTTATCCGGTTCAGGTAGGCGTAAAGCCCCGGGTCAAGATTGTCCGGGTCTTTCTCCCAATCCTCGATCATCCTAATCAGGTACTCGATGTTGGAAAACTTCCAGCGGGCTTTCTTTTCGTCTTTGCTATGCTCGCTTACAAGGTAGCTCCAGTAGTCAATCTTGTCCGCCAGCGCGCGCACTTTTTTCGAGAGACTTCCTTTCGTAAAAAAATCGTCCCGCAAACTGCGAATGAGTTCAAGAAAATCTTCCGCGCCGTGCCGGGAATTTTTTTCGTCTCGTTCACGCTGCGCCAAAGTTTTTGAATCGTGCCCTAGCGGAATTTGCTCAGGCAAGAAAAGCATTTCCTGCCCCTGTTCACCATCGCCTGATTTCCCGCCTCGCTGCTTTGCGAAGTTCATATTGGAAAAAGCGTCGTACAGGCTGGAACGGTTTTTCTTTGCCAGTTCAGAGGCGGCTTGAATACTCGCCTTGCCAATTCCCCGGCGCGGCGTGTTGATAATCCGCAGCAGGTTTACATCGTCATCGGGATTTGCAATCGTTCTCATGTACGAAAGAATATCGCGGATTTCCTTGCGCTCGAAAAAACTCGTTCCGCCTGAAACTTTGCAGGGAATACTTTCGGCGAGAAACGCCTCCTCGATAACATCGAACTGGTTGTTGGTTCTCACCAGAACGCCGAAGTTGTCGTAGTTGCGCTGTTCGGCAAAGCGCAGCTTTTTTATCATCCCCGCGATAAACGCCGCTTCCGTGCTTTCGTTTTCGGGATGAGAAAGTTCGATAGGCTTGCCGCCTGAATTGCCCGACCACAGGTTTTTTTCCTTGCGGTTGGTGTTGTGGGAAATAACCCCGTTGGCGGCTTCCAAAATCGTAGACGTCGAACGGTAATTCTGTTCAAGTTTGATTTCGAGGGCGTTCGGAAAATCCTTTTCAAACAGCAGAAGGTTTTCGTAGTTCGCGCCCCGCCACGAATAAATCGACTGGTCGTCATCGCCGACAACGCACACGTTGGATTTGCCGCCCTCGGGGTGCGCCAGCAACCGTAGCAATTTGTACTGGATAAGGCTCGTGTCCTGAAACTCGTCAACCAAAATGTAACGGTAGCGGCGGCGGTACTTTTCAAGAATTTCCGGATGCTCGGTAAACAGGTTAATCGGCACGGTAAGGAGGTCGTCGAAATCCAGCGCGTTGTAAACCTTCAAGCTCCGCTGGTATTCGTTGTACGCCGGCTCCCACAGATTGTCGGCACAACGCCCGCTGGCATCAGGCCGCCCCCATTGCAAACGGCCAATTTTAATATTTGAAAAAATCTGCTCCATACTTTTCAAGTCAGTTTTTTCGCCGTAGAGCTTGCACTCCCGCAACGCTTCTTTGATAAGTTCGATTTTGTCAGTTGAATCGTAAATCGAAAAGTTCTTGCGGTATCCTAACACCTCGATTTCCTCGCGGAGCATTTTCACGCCGAATGCGTGAAACGTGCTGACCGTCAGGCGCGGCAGCGCCGTGTGCAGCCGCTGTCCGGCGAGTTCCTTCACGCGGCTTTCCATTTCCCGCGCGGCTTTGTTGGTAAACGTCAACGCGAGGATCGCCGACTGCGGGATTCCCTTTTCCAGCATCCGGGCGATGCGGTAGGTGATTACCCGCGTCTTGCCGGAACCCGCCCCCGCGATGATGAGAATAGCGCCATCTAACGAAGTAACCGCTTTGAGCTGCGGGCCGTTGAGTTCCGTTTCAGCCGCTAGCGACATTCGCCCGCCTGAGCCGCTAAAATCCCTGCGAGTATCCTTCCCGCCTTGCCGCGGTGGCTGAGGCGGTTTTTCTCCTGTGCGCTGAGTTCCGCCGCAGTGCGCCCCAATTCCGGCAGGTACAGCACAGGATCGTAGCCAAAGCCGCCGTTCCCCTGCGGCGCGTTTTTGACAACTTCGCCCTCCAGTGTTTCCTGCGCGACAAAGAAGCGGTCGCTGCTGTAGTAGAGAACCATCGCGCAGACAAAGCGCGCGCTCCGCCGGGGATTGCCGCCGAGTTCGGCGAGGAGCAGGGCGTTTTGCTCCTCGGCGCTCGGTACGGCGTTCAGCACCGCGCCGTCAGCCGCCGCGCCGCCGACAATCGCGCCGCGGTAACGGGCGGAGTGAACCCCCGGCCTTCCACCGAGAGCGTCAACGCAGATACCCGAATCGTCGGCGATCACCGCCTCCCCGCCGCGCAGAATGCCCTTCTCCGCAAGCAGGTTGTGGAGCGCGGCGGCTTTTATCAGCGCGTTTTCCAAAAACGTGCTTCCCGTTTCCTCCGGGGCAAACGCAATACCCGCGTCCGCCGGGATTTTGATCTCCAATCCCGATGACGGTGATGCGGAGGTGGCGGGCAGAGTGTCTACGGACAGAATGTTCACGGACAGGATGTCCCGAAGTTCCCTTTTTTTGTGAGTGTTTCCAGAAGCAAACCAGATGATCATAGGTATATCATAACGAAAACGGCGATTGAGGGGAAGCTTGGGTAATCTTGTACCTCTGTGAAGCGGCTTGACAAGAAATAGGCTTTATTAACAAAATTAGTGGCCTATAGTTGAAAACAATGGGGTATTGTATGAAATATAAACAAGCAAG